>JALZDD010000319.1 GCA_030862715.1 Actinomycetota bacterium
AGCTCGGTGAGCCGGCCGACCTCGGCCGCGATCGTGGTGCGAGAGACGTTCAGCCGGTCGGCGAGCTGAACCCGCGACAGCGGGCCCTCGTCACGTAGCTGGGCGAGCAGTCGTGCCTGCATGGAGGTCTCGGCCCGGCCGGCGAGTGAATGGCGCATACCGGCGATCCTGCCATGTGGCACAGGGAGTTAGCCCAGGAGCGCGTCGACGAATGCCTCAGGGGTGAACGGGGCCAGGTCGTCGGGGCCCTCACCGAGGCCGACGAGCTTGACCGGAACGCCGAGCTCGCGCTGCACGGCCACGACGATCCCACCCTTGGCGGAGCCGTCGAGCTTGGTGAGGACGATGCCGCTGACGGCGACGGCCTCGCTGAAGACGCGGGCCTGGATCAGGCCGTTCTGGCCGGTGGTGGCGTCGAGGACGAGCAGGACCTCGGTGACCGGGGTCTGCTTCTCGATGACGCGCTTGACCTTGCCGAGCTCGTCCATCAGGCCGGCCTTGTTCTGCAGCCGTCCGGCGGTGTCGACGATGACGGTGTCGACGCCGGTGTCGAGGCCCTCCTTGACCGAGTCGAAGGCGACGCTGGCCGGGTCGGTGCCCTCCGGGCCGCGTACGACCTCGACGCCGACGCGCTCGCCCCAGGTGGTGAGCTGCTCGGCGGCGGCGGCACGGAAGGTGTCGGCGGCTCCGAGGACGACCTTGCGGTCCTCGGAGACCAGGATCCGGGCGAGCTTGCCGGTGGTGGTGGTCTTGCCGGTGCCGTTGACGCCGACCATCAGCACCACACCGGGGGCGCCGTCGGCGCCGCTGACCTGGAGCCGCCGGTCCATGCCGGGGTCGACCAGCTTGATCAGCTCGTCACGCAGCGCCGCCTTGACGTCGACCTTGCCGCCCTCGACGCGCAGCCGGGTGCGCAGCCCCTCGACCAGCTCCTGGGTCGGGGTGACGCCGATGTCGGCCGTGAGCAGGAGGTCCTCGATGGACTCCCAGGTGTCCTCGTCGAGCCGGTCGGACGAGAGCAGGTTGAGCAGGCCACGGCCCAGCGCGTTGGAGCCGGCCAGGCGCTGGCGCAGCCGCACCAGGCGGGAGGCGGTGCTCTCCGGCTTCTCGATGACCGGCGCGGCGGGCTCCGCCGGCACCGTCTCCGGCTCGGCCTCCCCGACCGTCGGCCCCTCTACGGTCGGCGCAGTCGGGCGGGTGATGACATCGGTCCCCGCCTCGGTCGGCAGCGAACGGTCCTTGCGGCGCCGGGTGCTGGCGACCAGACCGACGATGCCGCCGCCGATGATCGCGACAGCGGCGACCGCGATGATGACGATGAGGGTGACCATTTCCATGGGCCTCATCCAATCAAACTAGCGGCCCAAACCGAGAGTCCGTGTCGTAGGCCGTGCGATGCGTGCGTGCATCGCAAGGCGGCGTCGCGACGGCATACCGGGTGTCTTCCGAGCGGCGCCAACGCCGCGAGGTGCGTGCGCAGCGTGCGGCCTGCGGCTCGGAATCGAGGTGCGGGACGCTACCCCTGATTTTCCGTAGTTCCTGGCGTACGCTCACCTAGCAGCTCGGAGAGATGGTCCTCGCGGCGGGTCTGCAGGCGCGTGGCCGGGCTGAGCGTGGGGGCCGTGTCGACGGCCCGCTCCATCGCCTCGCCGAGCTTGGTGGCGTACGGCATCTTCTGTCCGCGGTGGGGGAAGACCGTGTAGACGATCACGAGTCCGGCCAGCGCGACGATGAGGAACATCGCCACGAAGATGACAACGATGGTCAACACTGGCTCGGCCAGCCCCCTTCTGGATACGCACGGACGGCGTCCACCCTTGCACACCTCGCGCCCTGAGCACACAACGGCACGCGCGGGCGCACGCGCCCGCGGCGTCCCGCCGTACGGCGCGGGATCTCGACAACGTCCACCGGGCCGGTAGTGTTTCACGCCATGAGGATCATCGGGACAATGATGGTCCGGGACGAGGTCGACATCGTCGCCGCGATGATCGAGCACCACCTGGACCAGGGTGTCGACACGTTGATCGTCACGGACAACGCGTCGGTCGACGGCACCACCGAGGTGCTCGAGCG
>JALZDD010000421.1 GCA_030862715.1 Actinomycetota bacterium
TCGAGGTCGAGGAAGTAGCGCAGCGCGACCACCTCGCGTTGACGCGGTGGCAGCCGGCGTACGGCCTCCAACAGGTCGGTGTCGTCGTCGGAGTCGTGGCGGGGGAGCTGTTCGGGGGTGTCGGGAACGGTCAGCTCGCGGCGGCGCTTGCGCCACCAGGAGATGTCGACGTTGACCGCGGTGCGAACCACCCACGCCGCCGGGGAGTTGGCCAGTCTGACCGTCGGCCAGCGCGACCAGGCGCGCGCGAAGGCCTCGGCGGTCGCTTCCTCTGCCCGCCCGGGATCCATGCCGGTCGCGATCGCCGCGCGCAGGCAGCGGTCCTTGGCGCCGACGTAGAAGTCGGCGAATTCTTCTCGGCTCACGCCTGGATGACGCACAGCAGCCATTATCGGTTTAGGCGCGACCCGAATATCTGTTTGACGGTTCTGCCCGGCCTCACCAGACTCACTCCCAAACAACTCTTGGGAGGTTTGGTGGACGAGGAGATCTCGCGGCTGCGGGCGGCCGGGCACCCGCTACGGCTCCGGATGCTGTCATTGCTGACCGGTGCGGAGCTGTCGGCGGCGGAGGTGGCGCGCGAGCTCGACCTCACGCATGCCAACGCCTCCTACCATCTCCGGCTGCTCGAGAGCGCCGGGCTGCTCGAGGTCGCGGGCGAGGAGCGGATCCGAGGTGGGGTCGCGAAGCGATACCGGTACGTCTGGCGCCGCGACGCCGCCCAGGGGCCGCCGTCCAAGGAGGACGACGAGGTCCACACCCGCGCGATCGCCGAGGAGCTCGTACGCCGCCGCCGCTTGCGCGCCGACGGACCGGCCATCGTCTCGGACGCGGAGATGTGGGTCGACCCCGATGTCTGGCAGCGGGTCCACGACCTCGTCCGGGAGGCCAGCGGTCTGCTCCACGACAACGCGCGTCCGCCGCGTACGGAGGGCACGATCCACGTGAACCTGACCGCTTCCGCCTTCGTGATGGGTGAGGACCAGTGAGCGTCCGGGGGAGCCTCTTCGTCCTCAAGGAACGCGACTTCGGGTGGTTCTTCGCCTCGCGGTTCGTGAACCTCGCCGGGTCGTCGATGTCGCACGTGGCGCTCGCGTTCGCGGTGCTCGAGGTGTCCGACTCGGCCTCCGCGCTGGGTTACGTGGTCGCCGCGCACACCATCCCGATGGTCGTGTTCCTGCTGATCGGCGGGGTGATCGCCGACCGGTTCCCGCGACGGCTGGTGCTGCAGCTGAGCAACGTGGCCTCGGCCGTGACCCAGGCCGCCGCGGCGGCACTGGTCATCACCGGGCACGCCGAGATCTGGCACCTGGTCGTCCTGGAGGCGATGAACGGCACCACGATGGCGATGGCGTTCCCGGCGATGCAGGGGATGGTGCCGCAGCTGGTGGCGAAGAAGGACCTGCAGCCGGCCAACCTGCTGCTCTCGATGTCGCGCAGCACCCTGACGATCCTGGGCCCGTCGGTCGCGGCCGCTCTCGTGGTCGGCGTCGGTGCCGGCTGGGCCTTGGCGGTCGACGCCCTGACCTGGCTGCTCGCGGCGATCTTCCTGCTCCCGGTGCGGATCCCGCCGCGCCCGGCGGACGCGGAGAAGACCTCGGCGATCCAGGACCTGCGGGCCGGGTGGACGTACTTCCGGAGCACCACCTGGTTGTGGGTCGTGGTGGTCGCGTTCATGATCCTCAACGCGATCCAGTCCGGCGGGCTGCACGTGCTGGGTCCTGCGTACGCCAAGTCCTCCTCGCTCGGCGTCGAGGGCTGGGGACTGGCCAACTCCGCGCTCGCGGCCGGGATGCTCGTCATGACGATCCTGCTGATGCGGGCAACGATCCGGCGTCCGTTGCGAGCGGGGATGTTCGGGATCATGGCGTTCTCGCTGCCCTTCTTCGCGCTCGCGCTGTGGCCGGAGACGGTGCCGCTCATCGTGGCGATGGCCTTCGCCGGCGCCGGGATCGAGATCTTCAGCCTCGGCTGGAGCCTGGCGATGCAGGAGAACGTCCCGGGCGAGATGCTCTCGCGTGCCTACTCCTATGACGCGCTCGGCTCGTTCCTCGCGATGCCGATCGGGCAGCTCCTCTTCGGGCCGCTGGCGGCATGGTTCGGGGAACGGCCGGTCTTCTTCGTCAGCGGCGTGGTCTACGCCGCGGTCTGCCTGGCCGCGCTCGCCGTTCCGTCGGTGGTCAGGTTGCAGCGTGTCGAGCAACCTGCCACCGAGGAACGTGCGCATGAGCCGCTTCGGGACTGATCAGTCGCAGAGGAAGCGCTCGGAGTCGTCGAGAACGGTCGATGCCTGATCCAGGAGGTCGCCGGTGTCGTTGCCGTCGAGTGTCTGGTCCATCGGCCAGTCCCCAGCCTGGTGGAGCACGTCCTCGGCGTGCGTCACGCGCTCCTGGTCGCCGGACTCGCGGGCGGCGCGCCATTCGTCGCGCCAGGCGCAGACAGCGCCACGCGCGAGATCCAGCGCCAAGTGGTAGCGGTTCGGCTGGAGGCTGGTGAGCCGGTGCTCGTCGTAGCTCTCCGGAAGAGGTACTCCGGTGAGCAGCTGCTCGATCGTTGCCGATCGCTCCTGGGCGGTGAGATATCGGTCGGGCAGGGCGGCGTCGAACTCAGCCTGGTCCACCCAGCGCAGCCGGGTGAGGAGCTCCTCGAACTCTGCCTTCGACATGCCGGTGCCGGTGATCACCTGGTAGTGGCCGGCGGTCAGCGGCAGCACGACCCGGAAGGCATCTTCGCCGGCGTTGCGCCAGTAGGTCGCCTCCTGGCCGACCACATCGATCGGCAGCTCGGTGACACCGTCGTCAGCGGTGTCGAACGAGCCTGCGAATCGCAGCCCCTCCTGGTAGGTCGAGCTGTCGCCCCAGCTGATGCCCAGGCGAGGGGCTCGGCGGCCGCTGCCTGACGGTTCGTAGTCGACGCTGCCGATGTGGGACGCATCGGTCACCGAGCCGTCGCCGCCGGGCACGACCCAACCGGGCGTGTCGAGGACGAGCCGGTAGGCCTCGGCTGAACGCGGCACCCCGTCGTAGGCGAAGCTCATCGCGGGCTCGAACGGGGTCTCGCCGGGGAGGAGCCGGGGCGCGAGGACGGCGCCGGTGACGGCGAGGGCGCCGGCGAGACCGGCCACGGCGAGACCGCGGGTCCAACGGCGGCGGACGGCGGTGCGGCGGGCGGCGCCCGGACGCGGCGCGCGGGCGATCACTCGCCCGGCGGCAGGGGCGTCCTCGGCGCGCTCGGCGAGAGTGGCGCGGATCAGATCATCGAGGTCGGTGCTCATCGGGACTCCTCGGCAAGAGTGGTGGACATGAGGTCGGGGTGGCTGCGCAGCTTGATGAGAGCGCGCATGGCGGTGCTGCGTACGGTGCCTGCGGAGATCCCGAGCGCCTCGGCGATATCGGCATCGGAAAGGTCCTCGTAGTAGCGGAGGACCACGACGGCGCGCTGCCGCGGAGGCAGTGCGCCGATGCGCTGCCAGAGCAGGTGACGTACGCCGACTGCTTCTGTCTCGTCCTCGCCGGATCGTTCCGGCAGGTCGGCGACGACGAGCTCGCTCGAGGCGCGTTTGCGGCGCCAGCTCAGGTGTTGATTGAGCAGGATCTTGCGGGCGTACGCATGCGGGTCGACGACGTGGGTCATCCTCGACCAGCGTCGGCACAAGCGCTCCAGGGTGTCCTGGACGAGGTCCTCGGCGCGGTGACCGTCACCCGTCAGCAGGTAGGCGAGCCGCAGCAGCGCGCCGCTGCGCGTCACCACGTACTCGTCGAAGTCTGTGTCCATGCTGTCCTCCGTCTGGGTCCGGTTCTGTCCGGGACCTCTGCCTCTTCGATGCGGCGGCACGGCGTGGGTGTTGCGCTGACGGTGCAACTGTGGCCTCTAGGCTGCAATGCGTCGAGCAACTTCTGCCACCGAAGGAACGCCCGTATGAGCCTGAACACCTCCGTCGTCGACGAGCTCTTCCAGCAGCGCTTCGAGGAGAAGCTGACTCCGGGCCTGGCCTATGGAGTCGTACGCGGCTCCGAGCTGGTCCACTCCGGTGCGTTCGGGGCGACGACCGAGGGTGGTCCGGCGCCGACGGCCGAGAGCGTCTTCCGGATCGCGTCGATGTCGAAGTCGTTCACGGCGGCCGCGGTGCTGCTGCTGCGCGACCGCGGGCTGGTCGACCTGGACGAGGCGATCGCGCAGTACGTGCCCGAGCTCGTCGACCAGGCGCCCTACTCCGCCGACTCGCCTGCGGTGACGCTGCGGCTGCTGCTCTCGATGTCGGCCGGGCTGCCGACCGACGACCCGTGGGGCGACCGGCAGGAGTCGCTGTCCTACGACGACTTCGGCACGTTCCTCGACGGGGGCTTCTCGACCGGGCAGGAGCCGGGGGTCGGGTTCGAGTACTCCAACCTCGGCTATGCGCTGCTCGGGCGCGCGATCGAGAACGTCGTCGGTGGTTCGTCTCCCGAGGGGGCGAACCGGGACTTCGTCGAGCACGAGCTGCTGGCGCCGCTGGGTATGACCTCCTCGGCCTACTCGCCCGATGCGGTGCCGAACCGGGTCCCCGGCCACGTACCGCCGCTGCACCCGGCCTGGGCCGGCGACCGGCTCGAGGGTCCGCCGACGTGGGCCCCGACGGCGCCGGTGCCGTCCGGGTCGTTCGCGGCGATGGGTGGTCTGCACTCCTCGGTCGCCGACCTGACGCGCTGGGTCGGTGGCTTCCTGGGCGCCTTCTCCGCCGCCGCCGACGGGCATCCGCTGTCGAAGGCGTCGCGGCGGGAGATGCAGCAGCTGCACCGGTTCGGCTCGGTGTCGGCCTCCCTGGGGTTCGAGGGCGCTGAGGCCGGGATCGGCGCGGTCGCCGCCGGCTACGGTTACGGCCTGATGGTCGACCACGACAGCCGGCTCGGGCAGTTCGTCCACCACTCCGGCGGCTACCCCGGCTACGGCTCGCGGATGGTCTGGCACCCCGCGACCGGCCTGGGTCTGATCACGCTGTCCAACAGCACGTACGCCGGGGGCTACCCGACCGCGATGACCGCGCTGCGCTCGCTGGTGTCGGACGAGCTCGCCGGTAATGGTCCGCAGCGGTTCTCGACGGTGGTCAAGGGCCTGCGGCCGCGACTCGACTCGGCGCTGGAGGCCGCGGTCGAGCGGCTGCGTACGTTCGATCCTTCGGGTGCCGAGGTGTTCGCGCTGCCGTCGCTCTTCGCCGACAACGTGGAGCTCGACGCACCCGACGCGGGCCGCCGTGTCCAGATCACCCAGGCGCGCACGAAGGTCGGGCTGCCGCTGGGCGGCGCGCCCTACGGCTACTTCTCCCGCGCGATGGGCGTCGCGCTCGCCGTGGTGCCGGCCGAGAAGGGCCGCTACGACCTCGAGGTCATGCTCTCGCCGGAGGCCGAGCCGCGCATCCAGACCCTGCGCGTCAACGCCGTCCCCGACGCCCACGGCGGCCTCATCGCCGCCGCCCGCGCCGCCCTCGAGGAGAGCTCCCCGGTCATCGCCGCCCTCCGGGCCTTCGGTCAGCCCGAGCTGATC
>JALZDD010000331.1 GCA_030862715.1 Actinomycetota bacterium
GGGTAGGCCGGAGCGCCCTCGGGCACGTCCTCGGGAGCGACCACGGGGTTGGTGAAGAACGAGCCCGCCGACCAGGTGTCGTGGTCGGCCTCGTCGATGACCATGCCCTTGCTGCGGCGCAGGGACAGGACGGCCTCGCGGATCTGCTTGGACGGCACCCGGGTGCCCTGCTCGACGCCGAGAGCGCCGGCGAGCTGGGCGTACGCGATCGGGGAACCGGTCTCGCCGTCGGTGCCGAGCCGGAACGTGACCTCGAGGACCACGTAGCGACCGGGAACGGCCTTGAACCTCGACCAGCGGTAGCCGAACCCGCACTCCCCGGCGGTGAAGCTCCGTACCTCACGAAGCTCGCGGTCGAACACCTTGACCGTGGTGATGGTCTGGGAGACTTCCTGGCCGTACGCCCCGACGTTCTGGATGGGGGTCGCGCCGACGCTGCCGGGAATGCCGGAGAGCGCCTCGACGCCGCTCCAGCCCTTGTCGACGGCGGTCGTCACGAAGTCGTCCCAGGTCTCCCCGGCAGCCACCGTGACGCGTACCCCACCCTCGACCGTCTCCGCCGCGACGCCCGTGGTCGCCAGCTTGATGACGGTGCCCGGGAAGCCGGCGTCGGCGACGACCAGGTTGCTGCCGCCGCCGAGGACGAGCACGTCCTTCCCGGCCGCGTCGGCCGCGGTCACGGCCTCGATGATCTCGGCCTCCGTGGCCGCGGTGACGAACTCCGCCGCCGGGCCGCCGAGATGGAAGGTGGTGTGGTGGGAGAGCAATTCAGACACGTACGGAGACCTTCGGCATGCCGAGGACCTTCTGGTCGCCGGAGGCGACGGTCAGGGCGATCGTCGCCAGTCCGTCCTCGACCGATTTCACGGTGCCGCTGATCGTGACCGAGGTGCCCTCGTCGTCATCGGGCACGACGACCGGGTTGGTGAACTTGGCGCCGAAGTCGACGACCTCGGCTCCATCGGTCCACTCCGAGACCGCTCGGGCGACCAGCGCCATGGTGAACATGCCGTGGGCGATCACGCCGGGCAGGCCGACGGTGGTGGCGATCCGGTCGGACCAGTGGATCGGGTTGAAGTCGCCGCTCGCGCCGGCGTAGCGCACCAGTGATGCCCGGGTGACGGGGTAGGTCTTCGCGGCCAGCTCGGCGCCTGCTTCGAGTGCCATCACGCGACCTCCGCCGCTCGGTGGACCAGGGTGGCCGAGGTGGTGCACACGACCGCCCCGGAGTCGTCGGTGATCTCCGAGATCGTGCCGATGATGTCGTTGCCGCCGATCTGGCGCAGCGAGGCGACGCTCAGCGTCGCGACCAGCACGTCCCCCGGCGCGATCGGCCGGGCGTAGGAGAACTTCTGCTCGCCGTGCACGATCCGCGACAGCTCGACCTGGACGTCGTCCAGGAAGGCGTTCATCGCGTCGAAGGCCAGCACGATCGGGAACGTCGCGGGAACCGGGTCCCCACTCTCCCAGACCACGCCGGTGGCGGCAGCGAACTCCCGCACCTTCTCGTCGGTGACCCGATAGGGCCTGGTCGGAGGAAACGCGCGCCCTACGAGCGACCCATCAACTGCCATGCGGACAACTCTAGTGGTCCGTCGAGCCGTCGCCCGCGTCGGCCGAGGCGTCACGCGCGCTGGCCGAGGCGGCACCGGCCTGCCAACTCGGCCGACCGGAGTGACGTCTCGGCCGACCGGGGTGACTTCTCGGCAAATGACGAACGCCCCGCCTCCCGGCCATCTGGAATTCAGTGGCGGGGGCGGGGCGTTCGGAGCGCCGATCAGCGTGGCGCTCTACTGAGAGGATTCAGCGGGTCTCGCGGTGCGCGGTGTGCTTGCGGCAACGCGGGCAGTACTTGTTGAGCTCGATACGGTCGGGGTCGTTCCGACGGTTCTTCTTGGAGATGTAGTTCCGCTCCTTGCACTCGGTGCAAGCGAGGGTGATCTTCGGGCGAACGTCGCTGCTCTTGCTGGCCACAGGAGTTTCCTTACGGTGCTGATCGAGGTGATGCGGTCTTTGGCGGTAGCGGGGGCGGGGATCGAACCCGCGACCTCACGATTATGAGTCGTGCGCTCTAACCGCCTGAGCTACCCCGCCTCAACAGGAATCAGGCCCGCAGTATTCCTACTGCGGGACCTTCAACCCA
>JALZDD010000344.1 GCA_030862715.1 Actinomycetota bacterium
ACGCTGGCCGGGGGAGTGCTCGGCGACCGGGTCTCGCGCAAGCTGATGATGGAGGGCACGGCGGCGATCAGTGCCGTGGTGATCGGCGCACTGGCGGCGACGGTGATCCTCGGGGTGGCGACGATCCCCTCGATCGCGGTGATGGGTGGTCTTGCCGGCATCATCGCGGCGCTCAACCAGCCCTCGGCGATGGCGATGACCAAGGTCGTCGTGCCCGCGGAGGATCTCGGTGCCGCGGTTTCGCTCCGGTCGCTGCTCCAGACCACCGCGTCAACCATCGGCTACGCACTCGGCGGCGTGCTCGTCGCCGCGGTGGGATCAGGCTGGGCGATCATGGTCGACGCGCTCACCTTCGCCATCGCCGCCGTCGCCTACGCCGGGATGCGGGTGCCCCATGAACGCCCGCCCCACAAGGCGTCGATGCTCGGCGACATCGCCGAGGGCTTCCGCGAGGTGATGCGGCACTCGTGGCTGTGGTTCCTCATCCTGCAGGCGCTGCTCTACCACCTGTTCTGGTCGGGGGCGCACAGCGTGCTCGGCCCGATCGTGGTCGGCGAGGGCATCGGCCGGGCGTCGTGGGGCTTCGCGCTCGCCGCCCTGATGGCGGGCTTCTTCGTCGGCGGCCTGTTCTGCCTGAGGTTCCGCCCGCGCCGGCTTCTCTCCGTCGGTGTGTTCTTCCTCGCGATGACCGGCCTCTTCCCGATCTCGATGGCGGTCTCCGACACGCTCTGGCCGATCCTCCTCGGCGCGTTCCTGCACGGGTTCGGGTTGCAGGTCTTCGACATCTTCTGGCAGATCGCGATCCAGCAGGAGATCCCCGAGGAGAAGCTCTCCCGGGTCTACTCCTTCGACATCGTCGGCTCGTTCGTCGCTCGTCCCCTCGGGCTCGCGCTCGTCGGCCCGGTCGCTGTCGCGGTGGGCTTCGACACCTGGCTGTTCGTGGTCGCCGCGGTGATCTCCGGCAGTGCCCTGATGTCGATCTCCTTCGCAGGCGTACGCCGTCTCGAGCGCGCGCCCGACCAGGCCCTCTAGAGCGGGAGGCCGAGCGCGACCAGGTCCTTGCGGAGCTGCTCGGCTCCGGTGAACTGGATCGCGTGCATGCCCAGTGCCGCGGCCGCGGCCACGTTGGCGATGCTGTCGTCGATGAACGCCAGCCGGTCCAACGGCATCCCGGCGCGCTCGGCGACCAGCTCGTAGATCGCCGGGTCGGGCTTGGCCAGGCGCACCTCGCCGGAGACCACGACGTCGCCGAGCAGCTCGATCACGTCGTACGTCGCCGGAGCGTGCGGATAGAGCTCGGCCGACCAGTTGGTCAGCCCGAGCTGGGGGAACCCGACCGCGGCGAGCTCGCGGACCATCTCATGGGTGCCGGGGACCGGCCCCAGCAAGGAGAGCGGGAAGTTGTCGACGTACGCCGCTCCGGCGCTGAGCCACTGGGGCGCGTCGCCCTCGAGGACGGCGAGTGCCTGGGCCCAGGTCCGGCCGGCGTCCTGGACGTGGTTCCACGACCGGAAGTCGTAGGACTCCAGGAACGCGCGGGCGTCGGCGTCCCCGACTCCCGCCGCGATCGCCGGGAGCGGGTCCCAGCGGATCAGAACATTCCCGAAGTCCCAGACGACCCCATCCACCACGGGGGTGGACGGGGTCTGCGCGTCGGAGACCGTCACGCCCAACGAACGTCGCGCGGGACGAAGGTGAGTCCGCGCTCGCCGGTGTAGATCTGCTTCGGACGGGCGATCTTCTGCTCCTTGTCCTGGACGAGCTCCAGCCACTGCGAGAGCCAGCCCGGCGTCCGCCCGATGGCGAACAGCACGGTGAACATCTCGGGCGGGAACTCCAGGGCCTCGTAGATCAGACCGGAGTAGAAGTCGACGTTGGGGTAGAGCTTGCGCTTGACGAAGTATTCGTCCTCGAGCGCGATCTTCTCCAGCTCCATCGCGATGTTGAGCAGCGGGTTGGTGCCCGTGACCTCGAAGACGTTGAGCGCCTGCTGCTTGATGATCGTCGCGCGCGGGTCGTAGTTCTTGTAGACCCGGTGGCCGAAGCCCATCAGCCGCTCGTTGCCGGCCTTGACGCCCTCGATGAAGGCGGGGATGTTCTCCACCTTGCCGATGCGGCGCAGCATCCGGAGCACGGCCTCGTTGGCGCCACCGTGGAGCGGGCCGAAGAGGGCGCCGACGCCGGCAGCCACCGAGGAGTAGGGGTCGACCTGGGTCGAGCCCACGCTGCGGACGGCGTTGGCCGAGGCGTTCTGCTCGTGGTCTGCGTGCAGGATGAAGAGGGTGTCGAGCGCCTTCTCGATGCGGTCGTCCGAGGCGTACTTGCTCTCGCTCATCTTGAAGAGCATCGAGAGGAAGTTGCCGGTGTAGGACAGGTCGTTGTCCGGGTAGACGTACGGCTTGCCCTGCGCGTGCCGGAACGCCCACGCACCCAGCGTCGGCATCTTGGCGATCAGCCGGATGATCTGCAGGCGACGGTTGTCGGGGTCGGAGATGTTGGCGGCGTCCGGGTAGAACGTCGACATCGCACCGACCGACGCCATGAGCATGCCCATCGGGTGGGCGTCATAGCGGAAGCCCTGCATGAACTCCTTGATGTTCTCGTGCACGAACGTGTGGAAGGTGATCTCGTGCACCCACGCGTCGTACTCCTCCTTGGTCGGCAGCGCGCCGTGGACCAGGAGATAGGAGACCTCCAGGAAGCTCGACTTCTCGGCGAGCTGCTCGATGGGATAGCCCCGATACTCGAGCACGCCCTTGTCACCGTCGATGAAGGTGACGGAAGATCGGCAAGAAGCGGTGTTGACGAAGCCGGGGTCATAGACGGCCAGGCCAGGACCTTCTTCGTCGGTGGCCGGGTCAGCGGCCTTGATCTTCCCCAGGTCGGCGGCGCGGATGGTGCCGTCGGTGATCGGGATGTCGTACTCCACCCCGGTGCGGTTGTCACGCACTGTTAGAGATTCGGTCACGATCAGCAACGGTAACCCTCTTGAAATCCCCTACGTAACTCGGCGTCCCACCCATTGGCCGATTTCGA
>JALZDD010000357.1 GCA_030862715.1 Actinomycetota bacterium
CGGTGATGCGGACCAGCGACGCCTACGACGTCGTGCTGGCCTCGGGCAAGACGCCGCGTTCACAGGTCGCGGTCGGCAAGCTCGACCGGATCGTGTGCACCGACTCGACGGTCTGGTTCTTCGACACCAGCAACGACTACGCCAGGGCCTGACCGCGGCGTGCCCCGATCTGTACTGATCACCGGCGCGGCCGCCGGCATCGGCCGTGCGACCGCGCTGCGTTTCGCCCGCGAGGGGTGGCTGGTCGGCGCCTACGACATCGACCTCGACGGCCTGGCCTCCCTGGCGCCCGAGGTCGAGCCGCTCGCCGGGGAGCTGGTCACCGGAACCCTCGACGTACGTGACGCCGCCTCCTGGCAGGCCGCCCTGTACGGCTTCGTCGTGGTGAGCGGCGGCAGCCTCGACGTACTCGTCAACAACGCCGGCATCACCCAGATCGGCACGTTCGCCGACCTGCCGCTGGATCGGCAGCAGGCGGTCATCGATGTCAACGTCAAGGGCGTCGTCAACGGCTGCCACCTCGCGCGCCCGTTCCTCCGGTCCGGCTCCCACGTCGTCAACCTCGCCTCCGCCTCGGCCATCTACGGCCAGCCGGGCATGGCGATCTACTCCACCACGAAGTTCGCTGTACGCGGCCTCTCCGAGGCTCTCGACCTGGAATGGTCCGGCGACGGGATCACGGTGACGGCGCTGTGGCCCCTCTTCACCGACACCTCCATGGTGTGGGGCCACGACTTCCCTGCACTACGGAGGCTCAAGGTCTCGCTCACGCCCGACGACGTCGCGGAGGCGGTCTACACTGCCGCGACCAGCGGCCACGGCCTCCTCGGCGGTGTCCACCGCGGTGTCGGCACCAAGGCGCGCTTCCTGCTCGGTATCTCCGGAGTCACCCCGAGCTGGGCCAGCCGGATGGTCAACCGGATGATCTCCACCTGATCGACACTTCCCGATTGTTCACCGGGTTGTTGCCGGTAGGGACGGTGTGCGTCGGATTCCTGACGGGCCCGGCGCGCACGCTCGGGAACATGATGAGTCGCACCTTGCGGATTCTGCTCGCCGGGTTGGTTGCCGTCGTCCTCGCCTCCGCGGCCCTGAGCGCGGCGACCGCCGACGAGCCCCAGGCTTCTGACCAGAAGCAGGTCGTGGTCGACCGGCACGAGGTGGCGCCCGAGGACGCGCGACCGGGTGGTGGCGCGGCGCCGTTCGAGACCGGTGTCGTGATCGTGCTCAACACGCTGCTTCTCGGTGGGCTTCTGGGCGGGATGCTCTGGGCCCGGCGGCGCCTCGGCTGTGCCGACGCGGCGCTGCCACGCCTGTCCGTATAGCGATACTGCTGTCTCATTTATCGGGATTCCCCGCGTAGAGTCCGGGGCATGTCGACCTACACCCACGGCCATCACGAGTCGGTGCTCCGCTCGCACAGGTGGCGTACGGCGGAGAACTCCGCTGCTTATCTGCTGCCTCGGCTGAGCCCTGAGCAGCGACTGCTCGACGTGGGTGCCGGCCCGGGGACGATCACGCTGGACCTTGCCGGCCGGGTCGCTCAGGTGACCGCGACCGAGATCGGGGAGGCGGAGCTCGAGCTCTCCCGGCAGGCCGCCGAGACCGGGGGAGTCACGAACGTCGAATTCCGGGTCGAGGACGTGCACGCGCTGAGCATCGAGGACGCTGCGTACGACGTCGTTCACGCTCATCAGGTGCTTCAGCACGTGGCGGACCCGGTGCAGGCGCTGCGGGAGATGCGGCGGGTGACGAAGCCCGGGGGCATCGTGGCCGCGCGCGACAGCGACTACGCGGCCTTCGTCTGGTGGCCGGAGTCGGCCGAGCTGACCGAGTGGCTGCGGCTCTACCGGCGGGCCGCGCGGGCCAACGGCGGTGAGCCCGACGCGGGTCGGCGGCTGGTCTCCTGGGCACGCGCCGCCGGGTTCGCCGACATCGAGGCCACCTCGAGCACCTGGTGCTTCTCGGACGCCGAGGACCGGGCTTGGTGGGGCGGGATGTGGGCCGACCGGTTCACCGACTCGGCGGTCGCTCGCCAGCTCGTCGACTCCGGAGACGCCACGACCGCCGACCTCGTCCGGGTCGCGGACGGGTGGCGGTCGTGGGCTGAAGCGGAGGACGGTTGGTTCTCCGTCCTCCACGGCGAGATCCTGGCTCGCGCCTGAGGGCCCAGACTCAGCGGCGCAGGATCCTTGCGGAGAGCGTGTTTCCGAGCAGCTGGATCACCTGCACCAGCGCGACCAGGATGAGCACGCAGACCCAAGTGACGGTCGGGTCGTACTGCCTGTAGCCGAAGGTCTGGGCGAAGCTGCCGAGACCGCCACCGGCGATCAGACCGGCGACCGCCGACATGTCGACGACCGCGACGAAGGCGAAGGTGTAGCCGAGGATGATCGGCGCCAGGGCCTCGGGGAGGACGACGGTGGCGGCGATCCGGGCACGGCTCGCGCCCATCGCCCGGGCAGCCTCGATGACTCCCGGCGGGACGGTCACCAGGTTCTGCTCGATGATCCGGGCGATGCCGAACATCGCGGCGAGGATCAGCGAGAACACCACTGCCGGCATGCCGATGCCGGTGCCGACGACAAGCCGCGCTGCGGGCTGGACGGCGGCGATGAAGATGATGAACGGGATCGGACGGAAGAAGTTGACCAGCACGTTGAGGACGACCGAGACGACGACGTTCTCGTACAGCCCACCCTTGCGGGTCAGGTAGAGGCCGAGCGCGAGCAGCAGACCCAGGGTGCCGCCGATCAGCATCGTCAGCGCGACCATGAGCAGCGTCTCGCCGGTGGCCTGCCAGATGTCCGGCCACAGCTCGCCGAGGCGGGTGTCGGTCGGTAGAGCGGTGGGGAGAGCGGTCA
>JALZDD010000387.1 GCA_030862715.1 Actinomycetota bacterium
CCGAGCAGGGTCATCTTGTCCCACTCGTCCATGTCGGGGATGGCCACCGAGACGCCGAAGCCGTCGCCGCCGTCCTCGTCGAGGCCGCCGAAGAGCGAGTCCTGGCCGATCGCCTCGTTGCGCTTGATGTCGATGTACTGGTCCACCGCGGTCTCGTGGATCGCGACCAGCGCGCGGCGGCGGTGCTTCATGTCGTCGAAGGCACCGGCCTTGATCAGCGACTCGATCACGCGCTTGTTGCAGGCTCGCTCGGGCACCTTTGAGAGATAGTCGTTGAAGTCCGCGAAGCGGCCCTTCGTGGTGCGGGCCTCGACGATCCCGTCGACGACCTGGGCGCCGACGTTGCGGACCGCGGTCAGGCCGAAGCGGATGTCACTGCCGACCGCGGTGAAGTCGTGGGCGGACTCGTTGACGTCGGGCGGCAGCACCGCGATCTTCATCCGGCGACACTCGTTGAGGTAGATCGCCATCTTGTCCTTGTCGTTCTTGACCGAGGTCAAGAGCGCGGCCATGTATTCGGTCGGGTAGTTGGCCTTCAGGTAGGCGGTCCAGTAGGTGACCACGCCGTAGGCCGCCGAGTGCGACTTGTTGAAGGCGTAGTCGGAGAACGGCAGCAGGATCTCCCAGATCGTGTCGATCGCCTTCTGGGAGTAGCCGCGCTCGAGCATGCCGGCCTGGAAGCCGGCGTACTGCTTGTCGAGCTCGGCCTTCTTCTTCTTGCCCATCGCCCGGCGGAGGTTGTCCGCCTGTCCGAGCGAGAACCCCGCCAGGACCTGGGCGATCGACATCACCTGCTCCTGATAGACGATCAAGCCGTACGTCTCCCCCAGCACCTCGGCGAGCGGCTTCTCGAGCTCGGGGTGGATCGGCACGATCGGCTCGCGGCCATTCTTGCGGTGGGCGTACTTGTTGTGGGAGTCGGCACCCATCGGGCCGGGCCGGTAGAGCGCGGAGACCGCGGTGATGTCGGCGAACCGGTCGGGGAGCATCGACCGCAGCAGCGCCCGCATGCCGCCACCATCGAGCTGGAAGACGCCGAGCGTGTCACCGCGCTGCATCAGCTCGTAGGTCGGCTTGTCGTCGAAGGGGACCTCCTCGAGCACCAGGTCGATGTCGCGGTTGGCGCGGATGTTGTCCAGCGCGTCCTCGAGGGTGTGGAGGTTGGACAGGCCCAGGAAGTCCATCTTGACCAGGCCGAGCGCCTCACAGGTCGGATACTCGAACTGCGTGACGACCTGGCCGTCCTGCTTGGGCTCCATCAGCGGGACGATGTCGATGATCGGCTCGGAGGCCATGATCACGCCCGCCGCGTGGATGCCGGTCTGCCGGATCTGGCCCTCGAGGCCGAGAGCGGTCTCGTAGATCTTGCGGACGTCGGGGTCGGTGTCGTGCAGCGCCCGGAAGTCGCCGCCCTCGCCGTAGCGCTTGTGGTCGGGGTTGAACAGCTCCTTGAGCGGCACGCCCTTGCCCATCACGTCGGGCGGCAGCGCCTTGGTGATCCGGTCGCCGATCGCGAAGCCGTGGTCGAGGATGCGGGCGGCGTCCTTGATCGCCTGCTTGGCCTTGATCCGCCCGAAGGTGGCGATCTGGGCGACCTTCTCCGCGCCGTACTTCTCCGTGACGTACTTGATCGTCTCGCCGCGGCGATGGTCGTCGAAGTCGATGTCGAAGTCGGGCATCGAGGGACGCTCGGGGTTGAGGAACCGCTCGAAGAAGAGGCCGTGCTCGAGCGGGTCGAGATCGGTGATCCGTAGTGCGTACGCCACGATCGAGCCGGCACCGGAACCACGGCCCGGTCCGATCCGGATGCCGTTGTCCTTGGACCACTGGATGAAGTCGGCGACCACCAGGAAGTAGCCCGGGTAGCCCTTCTGCAGGATGACGTCGATCTCGAACTCGACGCGGTCGCGGACCTCCTGGGTCGTCTTCTCGCCCGGGTAGCGCAGCTCGATGCCGCGCCAGGTCTCCTTGCGCAGCCACGACTCCTCGGTCTCGCCCTCGGGAATGTCGGCGAGCGCCATGTAGCCACCGGTCGACTCGGTGAACTGCACGTCGCAGCGCTCGGCGATCAGCAGGGTGTTGTCGCAGGCCTCGATCAGGTCCTGCTGGCCCCACAGCTCGCGCATCTCGGCGGCGGTCTTGATGTAGTAGCCGCTGCCCTCGAACGCGAACCGCTTGCCGCCCTTGGAGTAGGGCGGCTCGGTCATCCGGCTGCCCGACTGGACGCACAGCAGCGCCTCGTGGGCGGCCGCGTCCTCGGGGTTGTTGTAGTGGGAGTCGTTGGTCGCTACGGGTGCGATGTTCATCGCCTTGCCGAGCTTGAGCAGGTCGTCGCGGACCCGCTTCTCGATGGAGATGCCGTGGTCCATCAGCTCGAGGAAGACGTTGTCCTTCCCGAAGATGTCCTGCAGCTCGCCGGCCTCCTTGAGCGCCTCGTCCCACTGACCCAGCCGCAGCCGGGTCTGGATCGCACCCGAGGGGCAGCCGGTGGAGACGATGATCCCCTTGGAGTGCTCGGCCAGGATCTCCTTGTCCATGCGCGGCTTGAAGTAGTAGCCCTCCAGGCTGGAGCGCGAGGAGAGCCGGAAGAGGTTGTGCATCCCCTCGGTGGACTCGGCCCACATCGTCATGTGGGTGTAGGCGCCACCACCCGAGACGTCGTCGCCGCCCTCCTGGGCCTGGTCGCCCTTGCCCCAGCGCACCCGCTTGCGCTCCGAGCGCGGGGTGTTCGGGGTGATGTAGGCCTCGATGCCGATGATCGGCTGGACGTCGTGGGCCTTCGCCTTCTTCCAGAAGTCGTAGGCCCCGTGCATGTTGCCGTGGTCGGTCATCGCGATCGCCGGCATCTCGAGCTCGCTGGTCCGCTTGAAGAGACCATCGAGGAGCGAGGCACCATCCAGCATCGAGTATTCGGTGTGGACGTGCAGGTGGACGAATGAGTCCTTGGAGCCGGCCGCCATTGGCGTGGAGCCCTCCTCGAGGTCGAACGGATGGAGCGGGCGCAGGAGCCCGTGCTGCAAACGGACGACCTGGGGGAAGGACTACAGACTATCTGGCGCCACCGACAGTTTTGTCAGCGGCAGGCCGTAGCATC
>JALZDD010000405.1 GCA_030862715.1 Actinomycetota bacterium
CGGTCAACATCCTCGCCGCCGGCCAGGAGGCCGTCTCGAACCAGTTCGCCTCACGTGCCGCGGACAAGTACGCCGACATCTCCTGGACCCCGTCGGCCCATCACGGCGACCCGCATCTCGACGGGGCTGTCGGCTATCTCGACTGTGCTGTCCACTCGGTCCACGAGGAGGGCGACCACTACCTCGTCGTCGGCCGCGTCCTGGACCTCGAGGAGGGCGCCGCCACCGAGCCGCTGCTCTTCTTCCGCAGCAACTACCGGGAGCTGGACTGACCAGTCCTCTCATGGTTCAGCTTTTGCTGAATACATGTTTCGCTGTACTGTCGCGGCATGGTCACCGCCACCACCTCCTCTCTGGACGCGCTCGCCCGGTTCGGGCACGCCCTCTCCGACGCCACGCGGGCCCGGGTCCTGATGCAGCTGCGCGAGGGTCCGGCCTACCCGGCCGAGCTGTCGGAGTCGCTGGGCGTGACGCGCCAGTCGATGTCGAACCACCTGGCCTGCCTGCGCGGCTGCGGCCTGGTCGTCGCCGTCCCCGAGGGCAGGCGTACGCGTTACGAGCTCGCCGATGGCCGCCTCGCGCACGCGCTGGCTGACCTGCACGACCTGATCCTGGTCACCGACCCGGAGGCGTGCCGCGACTCCGCCGAGCAGGGCTGCTGCTGATGGGCCACGGACACGGGCACGGGCACGGCGCCGCTGTGGGTCACGCCGGCGGCAGGCACCGGTGGCGGCTGGCGGTCACCTTCGCCATGGTGGCGGCGTTCCTGGTCGTCGAGCTCGTCGCAGGGCTGTGGTCGGGGTCGCTGGCACTGATCTCGGACGCCGGGCACATGACCGCGGACGTCGTCGCGCTGGGTGCGGCACTGGTCGCGACCCGGATCGCCACCCGCGCCGACACCACCGGTCGCCGCACGTACGGCTCCTACCGGGTCGAGGTGTTCGCCTCCGGCCTGACCGTCCTGGTGATGCTCGGGGTCGCGGTCTATGTCGTGCTCGAGGCGATCGGCCGCATCGGGGAGGGATCCGAGGTCCAGACCGGAGCGATGCTCGTGGTCGGCGCGATCGGCCTGGCCATCAACCTGGTCTCGATGCTGCTCCTGCGCGCGGGGGCGAGCGAGTCGCTCAACCTCAAGGGCGCCTACTTCGAGGTCGTCGCCGACGCTGCCGGAAGCGTCGGCGTGATCGCGGCCGGACTGCTGGTCGCCGTCACCGGGCAGCCGTTGTGGGACACCGCCGTGGCCGTCGCGATCGGGGTCTTCGTTGCCGTACGCGCCGTCGCCCTGGGCCGTCAGGTCCTGGCGGTCCTCGGTCAGCACGTCCCCGAGGGCATGGAGGTCGACCAGGTCGTCGCCGACCTCGAAGCCGTCTCGGGCGTGGACGGCGTCCACGACCTGCACGTGTGGACGTTGACCTCCGGGATGCACGTCGCCACCGCTCATCTCGTCCTGGATGCCGGCACCGACGCCCAAGCCGTGCTGACCGATGCGCAGACCGCGCTCGCCACCCGGCACCGGATCGAGCACGCCACCCTCCAGACCGAGACCGCCCCGACCCGGCAGTGCCATGAGGTGAACTGGTGAGTTCCGACCTTCCGATCCATGTCATCGGCCGACCTGGTGGCGCGACCCCGCCGCCGTCCGGCCCCGATCCGTCCCGCAGGGCCGTCCTGGTGCGACGGGTTCGCCTCCTGGTCGCCTTCACCATCGCCTACAACGTGATCGAGGCCGCTGTGGCGATCGCGGCCGGAGCGATCGCCGGCTCCGCTGCGCTGCTCGGCTTCGGTCTCGACTCGGTCATCGAGGTCTCGTCCGCTCTCGCCGTGGCCTGGCAGTTCGCCGGCCGCGATCCCGAGGCCCGTGAGAAGGTCGCGCTGCGGATCATCGCGTTCTCGTTCTTCGGGCTCGCCGCCTTCGTCGCCTTCGACGCCGTCACCAGCCTGGCCGCCGGGCATGCCGCCGACCATTCCAGTCTCGGCATCGGCATCGCCGCGCTCAGCCTGCTCGTCATGCCCGCCGCCTCCTGGATCCAGCGGCGCACCGGCAACGAGCTCGGCTCACACTCCGCTGTGGCCGACTCGAAGCAGACGCTGCTGTGCACCTACATGTCCGCCGCGCTGCTCGTCGGCCTGCTTGCCAACAGCCTCTGGGGCTGGTGGTGGGCCGATTCGGCCGCCGCGCTCGTCATCGCAGCATTGGCCGTGGGGGAGGGGATCAACGCCTGGCGCGGTGACGTCTGCTGCTCACCGGCGGGAGCCCTCGCCAGCCATGATGACCACGACGGCTGCGGCGACGGCTGCGCCTGCTGCTGATCGGGCAGGCTTCGGGCGCCGGTGCAGCCTCAAAGCTCGTCGAGACGCTTGATGGCGGCCGCTTCCTCGGGGTCGGGATCGGTCTCGTCGAGGAAGGCTCGGGTGACCTCGACCGCGACGTCGGGGGCGAGACGCTTGAGGCTCATCGCCAGGACGTTGGCGTCATTCCACAGCCGCGCGTTGCGGGCGATCCAGGGCTCCCAGGCGAGGGCGGCGCGTACGCCGGGGACCTTGTTGGCGGCGATCGCGGTGCCGGTGCCGGTCCAGCACATCACCACGCCGACGTCGGCGCGGCCCTCGGCGACCGCCCGGCCGATGCCGGCGCCGAGGTCGGGCCAGGAGTCGGTCTCGATGATCTCGACGTCCCCACGCTCCCGCAGTTCCGCGAGCACGGCTCGCGTCGTCTCGTTCTCGTCGTCGCTTCCGTAGGCGATCCGCATGGTGTCGAACCTACCCCCGTTTCTCAGGCGTGCGTGGCCGGTCCGCCGGGTCCGATGAGTTTCGCGCTGGGCTGGTCCTTGAGGCTGGTGGTGAGCTCCCAGGTGCGCTGGTAGCCGGTGTGGGCGATGCGCCAGCCCCGCGGCGTACGCACGTAGCGGTCCTCGTAGAAGGCGGCGCCCTCGAGGGCGAACTCGAAGGCGGGGGCGAAGACCTTGTCGTAGAGATACCAGCGGCCGGTGGCCGCCTCGCCGTCGACGGCGATCTCCGGGTGGTGGAGGTGGTGCATCGTGATGATCTCCGGCGGCAGGTTGGTCCGCATGTAGTCGACCAGCTCGGTGGGCGAGGTGAAGGAGAGTCCGGCGTAGTCGGCGGTGGCGTCATCGCTGAAGCAGGTCGCGAACTCGTCCCACTGCTTCGTGTCGAGGAGGCGTACGTAGCGGAACTTGAGCTGCTCGATCTCGCGGATGTCACTCATGAGCCGATCATAGTAGAACGTGTTCTATTTCGGTGACGTTCGGCCACCGGTCGGCCGTATGTCATGACGAAGACCGTCTTCGAGGTGCAGGATCGCGATGTGGACGGGATGGTCGAGCTGCGTCAGCGGCGGGCGGCGCTGTTGGCGAACCGCCGCTTGACCTGGGTCTTCGGAGCGGATGACCCGACCGTGGTGGTGCGCGAGGCGTGGGCCGGCGGGATCCGGCTGCGCGTCCACACCCCGCGAGGCCCGGCCTCGGGGCGGCCGATCGTGCTGGCCTTCCATGGCGGCGGCTGGTGCTGGGGATCGCCCGAGCAGTCGCGCTGGATGGCCGGCCGGATCGCGGCCCGCATCGGCGCCGTCGTGGTCGCGCCGGCCTATCGGCTCGCACCGGAGCATCCCTACCCGGCGGCGGTCGAGGACTGCTGGAGCGTGCTGACGTGGGCCGTTGCGAACGCCGACGACCTCGGCGCGGACCCGGCGAGGATCGCGGTGCTGGGCGACAGCGCCGGCGGCACGCTGGCGGCGGTCCTGGCTCTGCGCGCCCGTGACGAGGGCGAGTCGCGGATCCGTGGTCAGGTGCTGATCTACCCGCTCGTCGATCTGGTCGGCCTGCGTGGTCCGGGTCTGGGCGGGATCGTGGAGCACTACCTCGGAAAAGACGGGTCGCTCGCCGAGGAGTGGTCGGTCTCGCCGCTGAGAGCGACGTCCCACGAGGGCCTGTCGCCTGCTCTGGTGCTCACTGCGCGGTTCGACCCGATGCGTTCGCACGCCGAGCGCTACGCCGCGGCGCTGCGTACGGCTGGGGTGGAGGTCACCGTGCATCGCCCACGGCTGGCGACCCATGCCTATCTCACCCTGCCGGGAATCTCGCCGGCCTCGCGAGGCGGTCTCGAGCGGATCGTCGCCTTCCTGCGGACGCAGTTGGGCTGATCAGCCTGCGCGAGCGACTGGGCTGATCAGCCGAGGTCGAGCCTGCCCGCGAGTTTGTCGAGGTAGGTGAGTACGCCGGCCGGCTCGGTGTCGGGCACGCCCCAGATCAGCTCGTCGGCCACCGACCACTCGGCGAGATCGTCGGGCGTCGGTCGCTTCGCGACGAGGACACGGACCTCGGGCTTGCCATCGCGGCCGGCCGACTCCCACTCGTCCTGCAGCGTCTTCACCTTGTCGCCGATGCCGGCCTCGGTCGGGGTCGACATCCAGCCCTCGGCGTTGCGGGCGATCCAGCGCAGCGTCTTGGGGCCGCCGCCGGCGCCGACGATCGTCGGGATCCGGCCCTGCGGTGGCTTCGGGTAGGCCCACGACGGGCCGAAGGAGACGAACTCACCCTCGTAGGAGGCCTCCGGGTCGGTCCACAGTGCGCGCATCGCCTCCAGGTACTCCTTCAGCGCGGTGCGCTTGCGGTCGCCCGGGATGCCGTGGTCGGCGAGCTCGTCGGTGTTCCAGCCGAACCCGACGCCCAGCGAGACCCGGCCGCCGGAGAGGTGGTCGAGGGTCGCGATGGTCTTGGCGAGCGTGATCGGGTCGGACTCGACCGGGAGTGCGACGGCCGTGGAGAGCCCGATCCTCGAGGTCACCGCGGCGCAGGTACCGAGCGTGACCCAGGGGTCGAGCGTACGCAGGTAGCGGTCGTCGGGGAGCTCGGTGCCGCCGGTGGGGTGCAGGGCGTCGCGGCGCACCGGGATGTG
>JALZDD010000425.1 GCA_030862715.1 Actinomycetota bacterium
GCCGTCCGGCCGGTGCACATCGATGCGACCGGTGAAGAACATGGACAGGTTGCGGTGGTTGAAGACCAACGTGGACCAGTCGCCCTCTACCTCGTCAGCGAGGTGGAGGGCGATCTCGTCGATGAGCTGTTCCTGTCTGACCACAGGAGGAACGGTCATGCCCATCAACCTACTACCGTTGTCGACAGCATTTCGAAACTCCGTTTCGCGGAGCAGGAACGGATGAGTTGTTTCCGACTCACGACGGATCCGTGAGTTCCTCGTGACGCGGTGAACGCGGAGCGCCGTCGACGGCTAGGTTGAGCAGGTGACTCGGAACCCGCGACAGTCCCTGGATCGCTCGGTGCTGCGGCTCGGCGCCCGCGTGCGGGAGCTGCGCAAGGCGCGGGGGATGACGCTGGTCCAGCTCGCCGAGGCGACCGACCTGTCGCACCCGTTCCTGAGCCAGATCGAGCGTGGGATGGCACGTCCCTCGATGTCCTCGCTGTTCCGGATCGCCGAGACGCTGGGCACGACCCAGCAGGCGCTGCTCGCGGACAGCGTCGAGAGCGCCTCCGCCGGCCCCGCGTCGGTCGTACGCCGCTCCGACCCCGGCACCGCCGAGGCGGCCAACGGCGCCGTCCAGGCATTGGTCGCCGGGGCCGATCACGCCTTCATCCCGATGGAGTTCACCGGGGACCGGTCGGCCTGGGACCGCTACTGGCAGCACGAGGAGGACGAGTTCGTCTACGTGGTCGGCGGGACCCTTCGGATCGACCTGGACGGCGAGGAGCAGGTCATGGAGACCGCCGACTCGGTCTACATCCCCGGCGGCGTACGGCACCGATGGGCCAGCGCCGACGGCGAGCTCTTCCGGCTGCTGGTGGTCAAGGAGCAGCGCGGGCGCTGAGCCGTGCCAGATCCGCAACGATCTCGCGCTCGTCGGCGGTGACGAGCACCCCGTCGCGTACGACGACACGGCCGGCCACGACCACGTGCCGCGGACGCCGCCCGGGCGAGGCCCACAGCAGCCCGGCGACCGGGTCGTGGACGCCGGCGTCGGCGACCCCGGAGACGTCCCAGACGCACAGGTCCTGACGCTCCCCCAGCCCCGGCCTGCCGAGGCCGGCCGCGGAGCCGGTGGTCGCCATCGCGAGCACGTCGGCGGCCGCCAGCGGAGGACCCACCAGCGGCGCCACCTGCATCGCGAGACGAGCATCGGCGAGCAGGTGCCCGGCGTCGTTGCTGCCGCCACCGCTGGTGCCCAGCCCGACCTCGATCCCGGCCTCCCGGAGCGCGGCGACCGGCGCGATCCCCCACCCCATCGGCAGGTCGCAGCCCGGCGCATGGGTGGCGCTCACGCCGGCTGCGCTCAGCCTCCGGATCTCGTCGGGCGTCACGTCGCACAGATGAGCCAGGGTCACGTCGGGCGCGAGCCACCCCCACTCCTCCAGCAGGTCGATCGGGCGGCGGCCGTAGCGCTCGCCCGCGATGGCGACGTCGACCTGCTCGTTGGCCTGGGTACGCCGCCGCAGTCCGCGCCGGGCAGCCACCTCCCCCATCAGCCGGAAGGTCGGTTCCGGGTCGGAGTGCACCCCGGCCGGCCCGACCGCGACCTGCAGCATGCCGTCGGCGCTCACCCCGCCGGGTGCATCCCCCACCAGGGCCCCGGCGATCAGGTCGGCGCTGTGCGCCGCGGTCTCGGGGTCGTCCCGGGCAGCACCGCGGACGAAGACCAGGCGAGCGCCCAGCTCGGCCGCTGCTCGCGCGGTCCCCTGAGCCAGCGGCACCGTCTCCTCAGGCGCGAGGGAGGCCGGCCAGGTCAGGTGATGGTCCGCCACCGTCGTGACCCCGCAGAGCAGCGACTCGGCGAGCCCGGCCCGCGCGGCGGCGTAGGTGAGCTCGGCGTCGACACCGACGCGGTCGTAGGCCGCCGCCATCGTCGGCAGCCAGGTCGCCATCGGGACGCCGCGGGTGCCGGGCAGGGTGCGGAACGCGGTCTGCAGCAGGTGATGGTGGGCGTTGACCAGACCCGGCGTGACCAGGCAGCCCGAGGCGTCGAGGGTGTCGTCGGGCCCCTCGATCGAGAGGTCACCCGAGGCTGCCCCGGTGATCCTCAGCGTCATGCCGACGGCGTGAAGCGGGAGGCCTCCACGATGACCTCGGCCAGCGTGGCGACCCCTGCCTCGAAGCGGGCCTTGCCGTCCTCGGCGGTGGCGGTGGTCGGGTCGCCGAGGTAGCCGTCGGTGCCGAAGTCGTCGGAGAGCCAGCCGAAGGAGACCGGCTTGCCGAAGCCGATGTGCTTGTAGCCCGCCAGCTGCTCGGGCACCTTCCGCTCACCTCGCTCCTGGTGCACCAGCTCGGGCCGCAGGTGGAGCATCATCGAGGTCTCACCGTGGCCGCCGTGGATGCCGAGGCCGAGCTCGTCATCCCGCGAGGAGCGTCCACCTTGGTCGGGTGGCACCGAGAGGTGCGCGAAGAAGGTCGCGAGCCCGAACTGCTTGCGCAGCTCGCGGCTGGCGACCTGCCCGAGCGCGGAGTTCCCGCCGTGCCCGTTGACGAAGAGCAGCCGGGTGATCCCGGAGGTGCTCAGCGAGCGGCCGATGTCGACGAGGACTCGCATCAGGGTGTCCCAGGAGAGCCAGATGGTGCCGGGCGACCAGGAGTGCTCGTCGGACTTCGTATAGGCCAGCGGCTCGAGCAGCACGACGGACGCGCTGCGCGCCGCGGCGACCGTCGCCACCGCGGCCTCGGCGGCCTCGGCGGCGATCACGTAGTCGGTCGAGACCGGCAGGTGCGGACCGTGCTGCTCGATCGCACCGAGGCCGAGCACGGCGACGGTGTCCTCGGGCAGGCCGGCGATCTCCGGGGCGGTGAGGTCGGCGAAACGGGACATCAGCGGACTCCGATGTTGATGCGGGTGTCTGCCAGCGCGTGGTCGGTGAGCTTGCCCTGGTTGAGCAGCCCCTTCGGGTCGCGCTCGCGCGCGACCGCTGTGACGAGCTCGACGTTGCGGTCGACGTACCACTGATGGGGCGAGTGCACGCCGACCCCGATCTCGTCGAAGCGTGGGATGCCGGCGAGGACCTGCTCCTCGGAGACGTACTCGGCGACCACCATCGCCAGCGGGGCCTTCCCCATCAGCTCCAGATGTAGCCAGACCGGACCGTCGTAGATCTGCCGCACCCGGTCGGCGGCGCTCCAGTAGAGCTCGCCACCGGTCTCCATGTGGAACCAGCTCCGGTCGCGGTGGGCGCGTTGGAGGAAGTAGACCGGGTGGTTGTAGGACATCCCGGAGAGCAGGTCGGTCGCGGCGTAGTCCTCCAGACGAGCCCGTACGCTGCCTCCGGCCGCCACCACGAGCGACTCGATCTCGGCGACCGTGGAGGCCTCCGCGATCACGCGCAGGCTGTGCTGGGCCGGGTCGAGCTCGACGTTGGTGGTCAGGGTCGGGACCAGCGCGGGCTCGTCGCCGGAGGCCAGCCGCGGCAGCACCGGCAGGTCGAGCAGCCGGCGGTGCACGGACACCATCGCATCCCAGCTGTCGAAGGCGGCGTAGACCGCCACCCAGTCGCGTGCGGGGTCGGTGCGGACGACCATCGAGGTCACCACGCCGGTCACGCCGTAGGCATGGATGTACGGGAGCGTCTCCTCGCCTCGCACCGTGATCAGGCGCCCGCTGCCGTCCATCGGGGCCACCGTCAGCTCGGTGACGAAGCCATCGGAGGTGGTGCCGTGCTCGATGGTCCCGGTGCCGGCGCTGCCGCCACCGATGAAGCCGCCGATCGTAGAGCCCTTGGTGGATGGGAAGATCCACAGGTCGCGCCCGGCCGCCCGGGCCACCTTGTCGATCCGGGTCATCCGGGCGCCGGCCCCGGTGCGCAGGTTGCCGTCGGCCTGCACCTCGATCGCGTCCAGGCCGCGCAGGTCGAGGATGATCCCGCCGGTGAACGGGGTCGCCTGGCCGTAGTTGCCGGTCCCGGCACCACGCGGGACGACCGGCACGTCATGCTCGTACGCCACGGCCAGCACGTCGGCGACCTCCTGCTCGGTCCGCGGCCGGACGATGGCGTCGGCGACGTACCTGCCGCTCGGCACCTTCTCCTGGAGCACCGGCGACATCCGGGACCAGTCCGAGGAGAGCTTGACGAGCGCGGCCGGGTCGGTCTCGACCCGGTCCGCGCCGAAGCGTTCGGCGACCAGGGCGGTCACCTGGGACGTTCGCTGCGAGATGGTCATCGACATCACTTCATCGAGATCGAGTCGTCGATGAACCGGTTGTCGTAGAGCGACTCCGGGTCGATGTCGTCGGAGGCGATCGTGCCGGCCTGCTTCATGATCGGCGCGAACGTCTCGACGACCTCCTTCATCCGCTCGCCGTCGATCTGGCCGAAAACTCCGGACTTCGGGTCGTCGTGGACCAGGTCGAGGTCGGTCATCGTCTTGGCGGCGTACGCGGCGACGCCCTCGCTGTAGGTCCAGCCGGTCTGGTAGCGCTCGACGATGTCGACGATGATCCCGTTGGCCCAGTCCGGGTCGGCCAGGTAGTCGATCTCGGCCTGCTGCATCACCGGGACGAGCTTCTCGAGGCAGTCGGCCTCCGTCCGTACGTCCTCGGCACGTACCGCGATCGGCTCGGGGTAGATGGTGTAGCCGACCTCGGCGAGCAGCTGGTAGCCGATCGGCTTGGCCCAGCTGCCGATCTCGTTCTCGTAGATGTAGGGCTCGGCGGTGGCGAAGCCCTGCTGGAGGATCGTGGGCTCGGTGACGAAGCGCTGCGGGGTGCCCTCGTAGGAGAGGTCGGACTGCTTCTTCTCGATCATTCCCTGCGACTCGAGCAGCGCCGGGATCACGTCGCCGGCGGTGACGACCGGGTCGCCGTCCCCGGCGGCCTCGGCGATGGTCTTCGCGTCGTCCTGGCTCTTCGGGTCCCACATCAGGATCTGGGGCGAGACGGTCAGCTGCGAGGCCAGCGCGACGGTCGGCTGCTTCTCCGCGGCCGCGATCGCGGCGTCGGTGTTGACCGCTCCGATCAGGATGTCCTTGTCGAGGTACATGGTCGCGGGGACGGGCTGGAACCCGGTCGCCGGACCGCCCGAGCGGACCTCGATCTTCACGCCCGTGTCGACGCCCCCGGAGACGAGCGGCCCGGTGACGGTCTTCTTGTCGGTGTCGACGGTGTAGCCATCGCCGATCAGGCTGTACATGCCGCCGTGCTCGGCCTCGGGCTGCCAGTCCTGCTGCATCACCACGGTCGCGGGACAGACGTCGGAGAGGTCCTTCGCGCTGCCCTTCTCCGCCTTCGTCACCTCGCCTGCGGTGGCGGTGTTGGCGGAGCCGGAGTCGCTTCCGCAGCCGGTCAGGGCCAGCGGGACGAC
>JALZDD010000445.1 GCA_030862715.1 Actinomycetota bacterium
CGTAGGGTCGATCGAAGGCCATCGATGCCGCCTCCACGGCGTACCAAGCCTTCAGAGCGGTGTCATCGTGGACGTCGACAGGGGCGATCACAGACACGGGCACTATCTAACCGTGTCGGGCAAGGTCGTGGGAACTGAGGCCCCCCGCCAAGCGTTGACACGTCATCTGTTCGGACCGGATTCGCCTCAGACGGGCCCGGGCTCGGTCTCGGGGTCGTCGGGGTCGGGGTCCGGAGGACCGGGCGTCGTGGTCGGCGTCGGAGTGGGCGTCGGCGTCGGAGTCGGGGTGGGTGTCGGCGTGGGCGTGGGTGTCGGCGTCTGGGACGGCGGCGGCGTGTTCGACGGCTCCGGCTCCTCGGTCGGCTCGGGGTCGGGGCTCGGCGGGACGTAGGGCGCGTGGCCGGACTCGGGGGCGTCACCGTCGAGCCAGGCAGGCGGGGGGAACTCCTCGTAGTCGAGCTCGTCGGTCAGCTCACCCATGATCTCGACCCAGGTGTCGGCCGGGTAGTCGGCACCGAAGAAGGTGTCGAGCCAGCCGTCGAGGGCGCCGCTGCCCTTGCCGCGACTGTAGGAGACGGCGGTGGAGAGCTGCGGGGTGTAGCCGACGAACCAGGCCGAGGAGACCTCGTCCTTGTCGTTGGTCGCCGTGCCGGTCTTGCCGGCGGCCGGCTGGACGACCGCGCTGGCGGCCTGGCCGGTGCCGCTGGAGACGACCTGCTGCAGGGCGTAGGAGGTGTCGTCGGCGACCTCCTCGTCCATCGCGCGCTTACTGCTCGCGGTGTCGTCGTGCTCGTAGATGACGGTGCCGTCGGCGTCGACCACCTTGGAGACGACGAAGACGTCGTTGTGCACTCCGCGGTTGGCGATCGTGGCGTAGGAGTTGGCCATGTTGATCGGGCTGACCGTCGAGTTGCCCAGCGTGAGCAGGAAGTTGTCGGGCTGCATGTCGCCGCCCGACTTCATTGGGATCCCGGGGTAGGCGGGGTCGACGCGGTCGCCACGCGGGATGCCGGAGCGTACGGCCATGTCGTAGACATCCTTGCTGCCGTTGGGCAGCGAGTCGGACATCTCGACGAACGCGGTGTTGATCGAGTCCTCCATCGCCTGGAGGCTGCTGACGTTGGACCCGTAGCTGTGGCCGAACGGGTCGGCGGCGCTCTGTCCGGAGTTGCGTACGTTCACGCCACCGGGGAACTCCATCGGCGAATTGCCGTTCCAGGTGTCCCTGAGCGAGTAGCCCGACCTCAGCGCGGCGGCGAGGGTGAACGGCTTCATCGTCGACCCGGCCATGGTGGCGCTGCTGGCGGCCCAGTTGATCTGCGACTCGAGGTAGTCCTGACCGCCGTAGAAGCCGCGCAGCGCACCGGTCTTCACGTCGACCGTCGCCGCGCCCACGTGGAGCTCGTCCTTCTCGTTGCCCTCGTCGTAGGCCTTCTTGTCCTCCGGACGTACGTCGTTGACCGCCTCCTCGACGGTCGCCATCGTCTTCTTGGTCAGCGTCGTGGTGATCCGGAGCCCGCCGCCGTTGATCTCGTCCTCGGTGACCAGCGGGTTGCCCTGCTCGTCCTTGAGCTTGAGGAGCTCGTCGCGGACCAGCTTGAGCGCATGACCCTTCTGACCGCCGTAGCGGCTGTCGGAGCGCGGTTTCTTGAACTTCGGCAGCGACTCCTTCGCCTTCTCGCCCTCGGCGGCGTCGACCATGTCCATCTTGACCATCGAGTTGATGACGTAGCGGTAGCGGCCGTCGAGCTCGGTGACCGACTCCTCGCCGTTGCTCGGGTCGAGGTCGTTGGGGTCGTTGAGGATCGCGGCGAGCGCGGCGGCCTCTTGGAGGGTGAGCTTCGCGGCCGGCTTGTCGAAGTAGGCGTTCGACGCGGCCTCGACGCCGTAGGCGCCGCGGCCGAAGTAGATGGTGTTGAGGTAGCCGGCGAGGATGTCCTCCTTGGACTTCTGCCGGCTGATCTTCAGCGAGATGACCGCTTCCTTCACCTTGCGGGAGTAGGTGCGCTCCTGGGTGAGGTAGAGGTTCTTGACGTACTGCTGGGTGATCGTCGAGG
>JALZDD010000463.1 GCA_030862715.1 Actinomycetota bacterium
AGCGGCGATGACCCAGTCCCCGACCGTGATCCGCCGCCTGGCCATGCGAGCAGGATATGCCCGGCCACGCCGTCCGCGAGTCCGTCTGGCGTAGGACTTCCGGCTACCACGAACGCAGTAGCGACGGCCCCGAAGAGTCCACGGGGGCAGGACGACATCGGCGTACGCCGACGGGACGATCGAGTCATCTGGTCGAACTCGAACGAAGGAGTCCTCAATGTCCCTGAACGACGTACTCATCAGCGTCGCCGACCCTGACGTCGGCGCCTACACACTCACCACCGGGCGGCTGTGGGCGACGCTCGCCGCGTTCGTCGGCTTGGCCGGAGCGGTGGCCGGCGCAGCGGCGCTGGCCCGTGCCGTACGCGGCGTCGGCAACCGTGGCCGAAACGGCGCCGTCGTGGCGCTCGGCTGCGGGACGATCGCCCTGGTCGTCGGCGTCGTCAACCTGCTCGTGGCCGACGGCGGCCCCGGGACCGGCAACGGCGTGGTCGGCGGCGGCATGGCGATCGTCCTCGGCCTCGCCGGCCTCGTCCTCGGCGCTCTCGCGCTCAGGCGGGCTCGCCAAGCGGTCTAGCGCCGCTCGAGGCGGAGAAGCACCTCGTGGTGATCGGTGTTCGGGAACATGTCGAGCAGTCGCGCCGACACCGGTCGCAACGAGGGCATGTCGCGCAGGTCGCGGGCGAGGGTGTCGACGTTGCACGAGGAGTAGACGACGTGCTCGACCCCTGACCGCTCCAGCCACCCGGCGAGCGAGGAGCCGATCCCGCGCCGCGGCGGGTTTACGATCACCAGGTCCGGCGCGGAGCCGGCCGAGAGGGCGTACGCAGCAGCATCCCCGGCCACCCAGCTGGTGCCCGGCAGCCCCAGCTCCGCGGCGGTCGAGGCAGCGGCTTCGATGGCCTGCTCGCTGGACTCGACGCCGAGCACCTCCCGACCAGGGGCGGCCACGTGCAGCCCGAAGCCACCGACGCCGCAGTAGAGGTCCCACACCGACCTCGGTGACGCCGAGGAGACCAGGTCGCGGGCATGGCGGTAGAGGGCGGCCGCGACATCGGTGTTGGTCTGGAAGAACGAGTGGGGGCGCAGTCGCAGGCCGATCCCGTTCACCTCCATCGTGAGCGCCTCGCGGGCGGTCAGGAAGATCTCCTCGGGCCCCTCGATGACGGCCTTGTGCTCCGGCTGGATGTTCACCGACGCGACGCTGATCGGGAGCTCGTCCAGCAGTGCCGGAAGATGCTTGCGCAGCCGGGCCAGCGCCTCGGTGGACCGCAGCACCCAGCGCACCATCAGTTCCCCGCCAGGCGCCTCGGTGACGATCACGTGCTTGAGCTCGCCGCGCCGCTCCGGCACTGAGTAGGGAGTCAGCCGCGCGGTCGCGACGAACCGGGACAGGACCGGCAGCGCGGCCTGCAGCCCCGGGGTGTGCAGCCCGCAGGCGAGCAGGTCCACCCCGAGACCGTCGTGCGACAGGATCCCCAGCGTCGGCGCCTCCACCGAGCCGGCGACGACCATCTTCGCCTTGTTGCGGAAACCGGCCTCCGGGCTGGCGACCGGTTCCTCCCAACGTACGTCACCGAGAGCCTCGGCGACCCGCTGCTGTTTCTGCGCGAGCTGGTCCGCGTACGCCATCTCCAGCCAGCGGCAGGAGCGGCAGGCGCCGGAGGTGAAGTAGCCGCAGTCCATCCGTCAGATTCGGCTGCTCAGCATCGCGTTGATGCTGTCGAACGTCGTGCTGTCGGTCTCGTTGGAGGCGACGACGATCATCACGATGATGAAGATGATGTAGGCGATCCAGAAGAGCATGTAGAGCGCCCCGAAGATCGTCCCGATGAGGCCGGTGATGAAGCCGGCCTGAGCATTGCCGCGCCCGCCGTAGGCAGCCGGGTTGGCGTCGATCTCGGCCATCACCCGCTTGCCCTTGGCCCATCCGAACGGCGCGACGAAGACGCCGATCCCGCCGCACATGACCGAGAGGCAGAGCCCGACGATGCCGAGGACCATCGCCGAGTTGGCCTCGGGGTGCGGAGGGGGCTGCGGGAAGCCGTAGGGCGCCGGAGCGGGCTGATAGCCGGGTGGCGGCGTGTCCGTCATCTCAGAACTCGCTGTCGTACGTCTCGTAGCCGCCGTCGTAGCCCGGGTCGTCGAACCCGCCGCTGACGCCGATGATCACGATGATGGCGATCAACAGGATGCCGAGGGCCAGGATCACGGTGCCGATGATGCCGAGGATGAAGCCCGCCTGAGCCGAGCCCCGGCCGGTGAGGGCGCCGTTGGATGCGTCGATCCGCTTCTTGGAGGCCAGGCCCATGAACAGAGCGAACGGTGAGAGGAGCAGGGGGAGGTAGCAGGCGAGCCCGCCGGCGACACCGATGATGCCCAGGACCATTGCCGTGGTCGCGCTCGAGTCCGGGGTGCCGGTTGGGCCGGCGTACGCAGCCGGGGCACCGTAGGGCGCCTGGCCGTAGCCCGGCTGACCGCCATAGGCCGGCGGAGGTGTCCCGTAGCCCCCGGCCGGAGCCGGCGGGACCGGCGGCTTCTGGTCGAACGTCGCCCCGCCGTAAGGGTTCGACGGCTGCTCACCGTAGGTCTGGCCGTACATCGGCTGGGTCGGCGCAGGCGGCGTCGACGCAGGCGGATTCGCCACCTGGGTCGCGTCGGAGTCGGCCGGCTCGGACGGGGTCGGCGGAGGCGGCGTGGAGGCGTCGGCCGGCTTGTTGGGATCGGGCTGATCGTCGGACGGGTTCGTCATGGCCGACATTCTGTCTTAACTTGCCGGATCCGTGGGTTGCGAGGGCGTGTTGATCCAGTCGTCGATCTCGGCGAGCAGACCCTTCTTGGTCGACTCGGGTGCGGTCGAGGCGGTGATCGACATCCGCGCCAGGTCGGCGAGCGTCTCGTCGGACAGTTCGTGGGCGGCCCGCATGGTGGCGTACTGCGCCGCCAGCCGGGACCCGAACAGCAGCGGGTCGTCGGCCCCCAGCGCCACGGTCGCACCCGCGTCGAGCAGCTGCGGCAGCGGCACCGAGGTCAGGTCGGAGTAGACGCCGAGCGACACGTTGGAGGTTGGACAGACCTCCAACGCGACGCCCGCACGCACGATCTCGTCGAGCAGTGCCGGATCCTCGGCAGCGCGTACGCCGTGACCCAGCCGGGTCGCGTGCAGCGACCGCAGCACGGTGCGGATGTGCTCGGGCCCGCGCAGCTCACCGCCGTGCGGCATCAGCCGCAGACCAGCCCGCTCGGCGATCTGGAAGGCATGGTCGAACTCCTCGGTCCGCCCGCGCCGCTCGTCGTTGGAGAGCCCGAAGCCGACCACACCCTGGTCGACGTACTGCCCGGCCAGGCGCGCCAGCGTGCGCGCATCCATCGGGTGCCGGGTGCGGTTGGAGGCGATGATCACCGCGATCCCGAGCCCGGTCGCCCGCTCCGCCTCGCCGACGGCCGAGAGCACCAGGTCGGTGAAGGCAGTGATCCCGCCGAACTTCGCCGCGTAGCCCGACGGGTCGACCTGGATCTCGAGCCACCTGCCGCCGTCGCGTACGTCGTCCTCGGCGACCTCCATGACGAGCCGCCGGATGTCCGCCTCGGTGCGCAGCACCGAGCGCGCCACGTCATAGAGGCGCTGGAACCTGAACCAGCCCTTCTCATCGGCCGCGCTCAGTGCCGGTGGCCACTCCGAGACCAGCTGGTCGGGTAGCCGGATCCCGTCGCGGGTGGCCAGCTCGAGGAGGGTCTCGTGGCGCATCGCACCCGTGAAGTGCAGGTGCAGATGCGCCTTCGGCAGGGTACGTAGGTCGCGTCGGTCCTCGGTCACGCGAGCAGCTTCTCCGCAGCGGCCAGCTTCACGCACACCGTGACGACCTCCATGGCCCCGCTGACCTGCTCCAACGGCGGGAACGACGGTGCGAGCCGGATGTTGGTGTCCTCCGGGTCGACCTTGCCGGGGAACGCCGAGCCGGCCGGGGTCAGCGCGACGCCGGCCCCCTTGGCCAGCTCGATCACCCGGGTCGCGGTCCCCGGGAGCACGTCGAGGCTGACGAAGTAGCCACCGGCGGGCTTGGTCCAGGTCGCCACGCCGAGCGCACCGAGCTCAGTGGTGAGCGCGTCCTCGACGGCCGCGAACCGCGGCGCGAGCAGCTCGCGGTGCTTGGCCATGTGCTCGCGTACGCCGGCCGCCGATCCGAAGAACTCCGCGTGCCGCAGGTGGTTGACCTTGTCGGGGCCGATCGCGCCGTGGCTGAGGTGGTCGAGCCACCAGGCGACGTTCTCCTTCGAGCCGCCGAAGAAGCCGACGCCCGCACCCGCATAGGTGACCTTGGAGGTCGAGGCGAAGACCAGCGGACGGTGGGGGTTGCCGGCCGCGTTGGCCAGCGAGACGACGTCGGCGGTCTTGGTCTCGGCCGGGGTCAGGTGGTGCAGCGCGTAGGCGTTGTCCCAGAAGATCTTGAAGTCGGGGGCCGCGGTCGGCATCGAGGTGAGCCGCTCGGCGATCTCCTGTGAGGTGGTGTCGCCGGTCGGGTTGGCGTAGGTCGGGACCAGCCACATGCCCTTGATCGTGGGATCGTCCTTGACCAGGGCGGCCACGGCGTCGGCATCGGGCCCGTCGGCGTGCATCGGCACGGTCACCATCTCGATCCCGAACCACTCCAGAAGCGTGAAGTGACGGTCGTAGCCCGGCACCGGGCAGACGAACTTGACCGTCTCCTCCTGCCCCCACGGGCGCTCGCTGTCGACGGCACCGTGAAGCCACAGGTACATCAGCGTGTCGCGCATCATCGTGAGGCTCGAGTTGCCGCCGGCGATGAGCTGGTCGGTGTCCAGGCCGAGCAGCTCGGCGTAGATCTCGCGGATCTCGATGCCGCCCGCCAGGCCGCCGTAGTTGCGCGTGTCGGTGCCGTCCGGGGCGGTCGTCGTCTTGGGGAGATGGAGCAGGCCGTCGGAGAGGTTGAGCTGGTCCGCGGAGGGCTTCCCCCGGGTCAGGTCCAGCTTCAGGCCCTTGGCCACCAAGTTGTCGTACGCCGTGCGCTGCTCCGTTGCGAACGCTTCGAGTTCCTCGCGCGAGAGCTCGGCGAGGGGACGGGGATCTGAGGTCATGCCCGCAATCCTATGGGTCATGAGGGCCCAGTTTGGAACGCGTTAACCCGAGTGCGTAGACTCACCGCTGGTGGTCTTCCCACATGGTCAGTTGCGCCCTCAACCGCGTCTCTGATGCAGACCTCCGTAGGGCACTAGCTCAACTGGCAGAGCATCGGTCTCCAAAACCGAAGGTTGGGGGTTCAAGTCCCTCGTGCCCTGCAAAGCCGGACCAGCGATGGAAACGTTTTCGAGAGAAGGTGGCGGCGTGACGGACAGCAAGGCAGTCCCGACTCCGAACGACAAGAAGACGGAGAAGCGCACCAGTCTCCCGACGTTCTACCGTCAGGTCGTGGCCGAGCTCCGCAAGGTCGTCTGGCCGACGCAGCAGCAGCTCACGACGTACTTCATCGTGGTCCTGGTCTTCGTCCTGGTCATGATGGCGATCACCGCGGGCCTTGACCTCGGGTTCGGCAAGTTGATGTTCTGGGTGTTCGGCGGCCGCGACGCGTGATCGCGTGGGCCCCGGCCCGCGGAACACACCCGATACACACAATCAACGGTTTGGAGCAGGACGTGTCTGAGCAGGACTACACCGAGGAGACCGAGGTCCTCGAGACGGCCGAGGCCGCCTCCGACGTGCCTGCAGAGGCCGAGTTCGATGAGGCTGGCGAGTCCGGTGACGCCGGCGAGGCCGATTCGTCCTTCGACGAGATCGTCGAGGGTGAGGCCCCCGAGGCCGCTGACGACGACCCGCTCGAGGCGTTCCGCCGTGAGCTCTGGGCCAAGCCGGGCGACTGGTTCGTGATCCACACCTACTCCGGCATGGAGAACCGGGTGAAGTCCAACCTGGAGAACCGCATCGTCTCCCTCAACATGGAGGACTACATCCACGAGATCGTGGTCCCCACCGAGGAGGTCCCGGAGATCAAGAACGGGCAGCGCAAGATGGTCAAGCGCACCGTTCTCCCGGGTTACGTGCTGGTCCGGATGGACCTCACCGACGAGTCCTGGGCCGCCGTACGCCACACCCCGTCGGTCACCGGTTTCGTCGGCCACAGCCACCAGCCGGTGCCGCTGTCGATGACCGAGGTCGAGAACATGCTCGCCCCCGCCGTCGTCGCCCAGGCCGAGGCCGAGGCTGCCGCCGCCGGTGAGGCCGCAACCGCCAGCTCCGGCGCCACCGGCACCGCCAAGAAGCCCGTCGAGGTCGTCGACTTCGCCGAGGGCGACTCGGTCACCGTCGTCGACGGCCCCTTCGCCACCCTCCACGCGACCATCACCGAGCTCAACGCCGAGTCCCAGCGCGTCAAGGCGCTCGTCGAGATCTTCGGTCGCGAGACCCCCGTCGAGCTCAGCTTCAACCAGATTGAAAAGGTCTGAGCCTGCGACCCTGCGAGCGAAGCGAGCAGGGTCGCAACGCGAAGAGGTCGAGCGAGCGTAGCGGGTGAGCGAAGCGAACCCGCGAAGCGGGTCGAGACCCACCTAAGAAGCCTCAGTACGCCGAACGCCCGGGCACAAAGCCCGGGCGTTCAGCTCATTTCGGGAACCCTACGGCAGCGTCTTGATCAACCACTCGACGTACCCGGTGATGTCGGTGACGACTCCGGGGACTGCGGCGTTGGCCTGGGTGACGGTCTTGCCGACCAGCCGGATGCTGCAGGAGTCCACGGCGCGGTTGGTGTCCCAGCCGTCGGCGAGGTCGGGGAAGCGGGAGGACAGCTCGGCGGCACAGATGCCGCGGCGCTCGGAGATCGAGGCCCAGCTGCCGTCGTCGGACGGAGTGGGGCTGGGGCTGGGAGCCGTCGACGGGGTCGGGCTCGGTTCGTTCGAGGGCCGGGTGCCGGCGCTCGACTTCGGCGCGGTGGTGCCGGGCTTCTTCTTCGCGGGCTTCTTGTCGGCCTTCTTCGCCGCGTTCTGCCCCGGGCGGCCAGGGTTCGGTTCGGCGTGCGCGGGCGCGGCGGCGAGCTCGATGTCGTCGCCGCCGTAGGGGCTGTCGGAGTAACCCTTGGCGATCTTCAGGACGGTGGCGACGTACGCCTCGCTGCGGTTGTAGCGGGTGAGCGCGGCCTTCTTCCCGGCGTCCGTGGAGACGTCCTCGTCGCCGGAGCAGAGGTAGACGGCGGCAGCGAGGGCGGCGTCGTCGATGTCCTGCGGGTCGCGTACGCCGTCGCCGTCTCCGTCGACGGCGACCAACGGCCAGGTCGAGGGGATGAACTGCATCGGCCCGACGGCCCGGTCGCCGCTGGTGAGCTTGTCGACGGCACCGGCGTCGGTGTCGGGTGCGGGATCGCCGGCGGGAGCGGTCAGCGCGGGACCGTAGATCGGAGGCGTGGCCTTGCCCGAGTCGTCGAGCCGGCTGCTCTTCAGACGTCCGTGGTCGGACTCGACCATTCCGACTGCGGCGAGCAGCGTCCAGTCGAGGGCACAGGCCCTGTCGGCGGTGGTGACGACGGCGGCCGCGCGCTGGTAGGCGGCCAGTGCCGACATCGGGATGTCGCTTCCCTGCGCCATCGCGACGGCGATCGTGCCGGTACGGGCGCCCTTGCGAGCCCCTTGCGCCGGCCCGGGCTTGGTGACGCTCGCGGGCTGGTCGATCACCGACGTCACCAGGGTCTCGCCGCCGGGCAGCGTCACCGGCTCGACAGGATCGAACCCGGCGCCGGTGGCGGCGGCGGTCCACGCGGCCGAGAGTGCGGCCAGCGGCACGAGGGCGGCGAACATGGACAGACGTCGATTGAACAACTCAGCTCCCTTTGTAAATCCCTGGGGGAGTATGACAAGGGCGGTGGCGGCCGTCACTCAGAGGGTCCCACTCAGTGGGCCGCCCCCGCTGATTTCGTGAACCCGGACGGATCACGGACAATTGACCAGTTGCGAGAGCAACACCGCAGGTGGCAGAGGCCGAAACGTACAAGCGGCTTCGTCATGACCACGAGAAGGAA
>JALZDD010000464.1 GCA_030862715.1 Actinomycetota bacterium
TCTGCACGACGTCGACCGCGTTGGCCTGCAGCAGCGGCCGGAACTGCTCGAGTCCGGTGAGGTTCTCCCCCGTCGCGACCGCCGCACGCACCGACTGGGAGACGCGAGTCAGGCCGTCGACGTCCCAGCGGCGCACCGGCTCCTCGACCCAGGCGAGGTCGACCGACTCCTCGAGGCGGCCGATGTGGCGTACCGCCTCCTTGCGCGACCAGGACTCGTTGGCGTCGAGCATCAGCGCGGGCGCGGCACCAGTCCGGTCGTGGAAGACGTCGCTGACGAGGTGGAGGCGCCGCAGGTCGGCTTCGACGTCCAGGCCGCCCTTGATCTTGACCGCACTGAAGCCACGCTCGGCGAACCGGGCCTGAAGCGCGGACAGCTCCTCGTCGGTCAGCGGCCCGTCCAAGCCGGAGGCGTACGCCGGCACAACCCGGTCGCGCCCGCCGAGCAGGCACCACAACGGTTGACCGGCGGCCTTGGCCTTGAGGTCCCACAGCGCCATGTCGAGTGCACCGATCGCCCCGAACACCGCGCCGGCGTGCCCGGACTTGAAGACCCACGACAGCATCCGGTCGTAGAGCGCCTGCACGGCGAGGGGGTCCTCGCCCTCCAGGGCCGGGAAGACGACGTCGAGGCCCTGGTGGTGGCCCAGGCCGATGCCCTCGAGCCCCGAGTCGGTGGTGAGCACGACGATCGGGACCGCCGTCTTGCCGGACCCGACGACGCCGTTGACGTCGCCGATGGGACGTCCCCAGTCGTGCACGGTCGTCAGCGTGCGATAGCCCGTGATGTGCATGTTTCGTCGGCCCCTCAACTCTTTCATGGAGTCCGTGAATCATCAGACATCATTTGTCTGTTGTCAACTGTATGCTGTCTCCGTGCGGAAGTACCCACCGCCGCTCACGCGAGCACGGTGACCGAGGCGTACAGAAGTTCAGATAGCCGACCTCAGGCCGCGCCGTCGCGTTCCAGGAGACCTGCGATGCGCCACTCCAGCGCTCCATCGACGGCGCGGCTGGCCCGGAAGCCGCGCTGGCGGAGAAGGCGTACGGCGTCGTGTGCGAGCACGCAGTACCGGCCACGGCAGTAGGCGACGATCTCGCGGTCGGCCGGAAGTTCGGAGAGGCGGGCCGCGAGTTCTTCGACCGGGATGTGGAGGGCGCTCGGGAGGTGGCCTCCGGCGTACTCGGGCTCGGGCCTGACGTCGAGGATGACGATCTCTCCATCGGCGATGCGGGCGAGGAGCGTCTCGGTGGTGACGGCTTCGGTGTCCTCCGGGCCCAGGTAGGCGGCGCAGGCGCGTTCGGTGTGGGGACGGTGCCGGAGGGCGACGCGCCTTAGGTCGTCCCACAGGCCCGCGACGTCGTCGGCGACGAGGGAGTAGTAGATCCGCCTGCCGTCGCGGCGGGTCTCGACGAGCCCCGCTTCGCGCAGGATCTGCAGGTGGGCCGAGCAGGTGCTGATGGCGAGGTCGGCGGCGTCGGCGAGGGCCTCGACGCTGCGCGGCCCTTGGGCGAGCAGGTCGAGGAGCTCGAGCCGCCCGGGGCTGGCCAAGGCCTTGCCGACTGCAGCGAACTCGGCGAACAGGGCGTTCTTCGCGGTGCGGTCACCCACGGGAGGCTCCTTCACAATTATCGGCGCCGGACCCGGAGGCTCGCGCGCCGCGGTGGTGGGTCTCGTACATCCGCAGGACGACGACGAGGGCGGAGATCGCGCTGATGGCGGCTGCCGCCCAGACGGCGGCACGCAGGCTCCACAGGTCGGCGACCACGCCGCCCATGAGGGCGCCGACGGCATAGCCGAGGTCGCGCCAGACCCGGTAGATGCCGACAGCTCGTCCACGCCAGGCCGGATGCGCGACGTCCCCGATCACGGCGAGGAGCGTCGGGTAGACCATCGCGGTGCCGGCGCCGAGGAGCATGGTGCCCGCCGCCCACGGAGCGACCGTGTCGGCGGCGGCGATCACCGCGAGGGCAGTCGCCTGGGTGAACATGCCGATGCTGATCAGATGTTTGCGGCCCCACCGGTCCGACAACGCTCCGGTGAGCAGCTGACCGAGGCCCCAGACCGCCGGATAGAGCGCGAACAGCACCCCGATCTGGCCTACGGGCAGTCCCGACGTCGCGAAGAGAAGGGGAAAGAGTCCCCAGGAGAGTCCGAAGTTGAGGTTGTTGACCAGTCCGGCCTGGCTCGCCGAGGACAGCGACCTCTCCCGGAAGCTGGTCTGGACGAAGACCTCGCGGTTGCTGAGCTCGCCGTGGAGGTGGTCGTGAAGTCCGTCGGCTCGCGGAACGTGACCGGCGGCTTCCGCGCGCGCATGACCCCGGGTCTCCTTGACGGCGACGGCTGAGAGCCCGAGCGCGAGCGCGGTGTAGGACAGGCCGAGCAGGAAGGGCGCCGGGCGAAGGCCATGATGGGCCGCCAGGTAACCGGCGGCGAGGGAGGTGAGGGCCACGGCTCCGTAGCCGGCGGCCTCGTTGAGTCCCATCGCGAGGCCTCGTTGCCGGGAGCCGACGAGGTCGATCTTCATGATCACCGTGGTCGACCATGTCAGACCCTGGTTGATGCCCAGCAGTACGTTGGCGACCACGACCCAACCCCAACTGGAGGCCCAGATCAGCATCAGGGGCACCGGTATCGCGACCAGCCATCCTGCGATCAGCACGAGCTTGCGGCCGTACCGGTCCGACCAGGTGCCCGCGAAGTAGTTCGCGGCGGCCTTCGCGATCCCGAACGCGATCACGTAGGTGAAGATGAACGTGTATCCGCTCAGCCCGAACTCGCGTTCGGCGAGCAGTGGCAACACTGTCTGCTGTTGGCCGACCATGCCGCCGACCAGGGCGTTGATCGCCACCAGGATAGTGAACTGCGCGGCGTTGGCGCGCAGTCCGAGGCGAGGCCCGGGGCGGTGGTCCTGTTCGTCGGCCGCGTTCACGATCCCGCCTCGAGGGGGCGACCGGTAGCGGCGGCCCAGTCGTCGGGACCGCCGACGAGAACGGCGACATCCTGCCGGCCGTCCCGGGCCAGGAGGCTGGCGGCACCCATGGCGCGTTCGCCGTGGCCGCACATCACGACGGTCGGGCCGTCGTGGGCGCTGCTCGCTGCCTTGTCCGGTAGGTCGCCGAGCTCGATGTGGGCGGCGCCAGGAATGTGACCGGCAGCGAACTCGCTGGTCTGCCGGATGTCGAGCACGCTCGCCCGGCCGATGTGTGGCGCGGTGACGAGCGGGATGGACGCGGCCCGATGTCGGGCCTGCGTCCAGGCCTGAATGCCGCCGTCGAGCTCACCGATCAGGTGGTCATGGCCGATCTTGCGGGCCTGCCAGAGGATCTCGGCGGGGTCCTGGTCGGTCTCTCGAACGATGATCACCGGCTTGGCAGCAGGCAGGAGCCATCCGAGCCAGGTCGCAAACGCCGGTCGCAGCGGGATCGACACCGAACCCGGCAGATGGGCCGCAGCGAACTCCTGGACCGAGCGGACATCGACGATCTCGGCGCCGGTCTCCCGCAGCCGTGCGACCGCGCCGGGCGACAGGCCGGCCAGTGAGTCGCCCGTGACGAGCTCCGGTCCGCGTCGGTTGATCTCGCCGAGGGTCAGGAAGTACGGCGGGAAGCTGCCGAGGGAGTCGAGCAGCTGTTGGACGAAGGCGTCCTCGGACTCCGCGCGAAGCAGGGGGTTGGTGGCCCGTTCGGCGCCGATGGTCGACGTACGCTCGGCGCCTGGTGGTGCCGAGCAGAACGAGCCGGCGCCGTGGGTGGGCCATACCGCAACGTCGTCGTCGAGCTCGGCCAGCCGCCGAAGGGACCTGTACTGAGCGCGCGCGAGTTCCTCGGTCCGCTCCGGCGAGACGAGGTCAGTGCGTGCGGCCGACCCAACGATCAGGGAGCCACCGGTGAACACGCCGACGACCCGGTGGTCATCGAGCAGCTCGAAGGCGATGTGCTCGTGGGTGTGGCCCGGCGTGGCCAGTGCCCGCAGCCTCAATCCGCCGAGGTCGACCTCGTCGCCGTCGGAGAGGCCACGGTGCGGGAACTCCCGGTCACCCGCCCGCGACGCGAGGACGCTCGCTCCGGCATCCGCTGCCAGTTGCACCGCCCCGCTGAGGAAGTCGGCGTGCAGATGGGTGTCGGCGGCGTACGCGATCTGCAGGCCGCGGCGGTCCGCTTCGGCTCGAATCGTGCGCAGGTCGCGGCTCGGGTCCACGACGAGAGCCCGCCCGGCCGACAGATCCACCAGGTAGGCGGAGTTGCCCAGCCCTTCATCGACCACCGGGATGACGGAGATGCCCATGAAGCGACTCTATGTCATTCCAGGGAATATTGGAATGAGACAACGCCGGATCATCAGCGCGGCGCGTCGGCGCCTTCGACATGGGCGGCCGCTGCACTGATCCCATGGATCGCCGCACGGATTCGTCCGGCAGCGATGTCCGGGTCGGGCTGGCCGTTGTCCAGCCAGGCAATGACCGCATCGGTGGTCACCGCCGGAATCAGCTGGGCAGCCCAGTCCAACCAGGGCCCTGCCGGGATCTGCTTGGCGAGGTTCGAACGAGCCACGGTCGCCGCGGCGTCCGAGAGGGCGTCGGTCAGGTCTCGGAACTCGCGCTCACGGTTGGCGAAGCGGAAGAGCAGGCGAAAGGCATCGGGGTCCTCGGCGGCAGCGTCGAGCAGCGCCGGGATCGCATCGTCCTCGAAGTCGTCGGTGCCCACCCGCTCAGCGATCCGCTCACACGCCCGATCGAGGATCGTCCGATAGAGCTCTGCCTTGGAGTCGAAATGGCGATAGAGCACAACCCGCGTGATCCCGGCTTCTTGGGCTATGTCGTCGAGTCCGGTGTCCGCGAACCCATGCCGGGCAAACGCGCGCGTGGCCGCCGCCAGGATCTGGGCACGACGTTCGGCGCGCGGCAACCGCTTGGGTGAAACGTCGGACATGCACCCCTCCTTCACTTGTGTACTTTGAAGTATACATCTACCTTTGTTTACATGAGAGTACACAACGATCGGACGACGCGTGAGCCCGCCGCGCGCATCGAGGCCAGCGGGTTGACCAAGCACTACTCCGGCGTCGCGGCAGTCGATGACGTGAGCTTCACCGTGGAGTCCGGCTCGGTCACGGGGTTCCTCGGGCCCAACGGCGCGGGCAAGACCACCACGCTCCGGATGCTGCTCGGACTGGTACGTGCTGACCGCGGCCGGGCGACCATCGGCGGGGTCGAGTACCGAGACCTCCCGGCGCCCCTCGAGGTCGTCGGCGCTGCGTTGGAGTCCACCGGTTTCCATCCCTCTCGCACGGGCCTCGACCATCTCCGGATCTACACGAAGGCCGCGGCGCTGCCTGCCTCACGCGCAACAGCGGCGATCGAAGAGGTCGGCCTCGGTGACGCCAGGAATCGCAGAGTCGGCGCCTACTCCTTGGGCATGCGGCAACGTCTCGCCCTGGCCACCGCTCTCCTTGGCGATCCCGCGGTCCTGATCCTCGACGAGCCGGCCAACGGACTCGACCCCGAAGGCATCGTCTGGTTACGCAGCTTCTTGAGAAAGTACGCCGCCACCGGGCGGAGTGTGCTCGTATCCAGCCATGTGCTGACCGAGATGCAGCAGCTGGTGGACCGCGTGGTCATCCTCCACCGTGGCCGCGTGGTGCAACAAGCCACTCTCGCCGAGCTCGCCGGCAGCCATGGCGACCTCGAGACCGCCTTCTTCGAGCTCACCGCCGGCCAGGAGGCCCGATCATGAGGCCCCTGATCGCCGCCGAGGTCCACAAGCTCCGCTCCACCCGACTGTGGCTGTGGCTGCTCCTCGCGTCGATGGCGCTCACGGCGCTCTACGTGTCGCTGCTGATCGGATTCAGTGACGACCCCGACACCCTGACCGCACCGCTGGACACAGCGGCCGGCCAGCAGACCCTCTTCGCCGTTGCCTCGGGCGGCGCCAACACCCTCGTCGCCGTCGTGGCGGCGATCGGCATCACCGGCGAGTTCCGCCACCGCACTGCCACCGCGACCTTCCTCACCACCCCGCAGCGCGGGAAGGTGGTCCTTGCCAAGCTGGCCGCCTACGCCGCCGTCGGTGCCGGATACGCGATTGCGTGCCTTCTGGTGGTCGCCGCCATCGCTTGGCCCTGGCTCAGCGCCAAGGACATCGACCTCGCACTTCTCAGCAAAGGGCTCCCGGGCACATATGCCGGAGTCGTCGCCGATGTGACGATCTTCGCCGTCGTCGGCGTCGGCCTGGGCGCCTTGCTTCGCAACCAGGTGGCCACCGTGGTCGGACTGCTCGTCTACCGCTTCGTCGCCGAGCCCATGCTGACCGCCGTGCCAGCCATCTCCGACTGGACGGCATACCTTCCCGGATCCGCTTCGGCGGCCCTCACGCAGGTCTCGCTCAGCACCCAGAACTACCTCGACCCCTGGCTGGGCGGGCTGGTGCTCGCAACGTACGGCCTGCTCTTCGCCGGCGTCGGCACCCGAGTCTCGATGCGTCGCGACATCACCTAGCCGGCAGCGCGTTCGTCACAGGGCGATCTCCGGACGTACGCGCTTGGGCGTCCAGACCCGTTGCCGCCGGGCGCCGTAGCTGGTCAGCAGCAGTGCGCCGACGAGGAAGGCGGCCAGGACGAGGGCGTCGGCGACGACCCGTCCCGAGAGTCCGCCGTACATCAGCTGCCGCAACCCGTCGACGGCGTAGCTCATCGGCAGGATGTGGTGGAGCCAGTGCAGCGGCTCGGGGATGGTCTGCCAGGGGAAGGTGCCGCCGGCGGTGACGAGCTGGACGACCATCAGGACCAGGCCGAGGAACTGGCCGGGCGCGCCGAGGAGCGCGTTGAGCATGTGCACGATCGCGATGAAGGTCGCCG
>JALZDD010000467.1 GCA_030862715.1 Actinomycetota bacterium
GGCACGTAGGCAGCGCCCGCGCAGAGGATCCCGAGGATCGCGACGTACAGGTCGGTGGTGCCGCTCGCGATCCGCAGCCCGACCTTGTCCCCCGGCCCGATCCCGGCGGCGTTGAGCTCGGCGGCCAGCCCGTCGGCAGCCTCCTCGAGCTCTGCGTACGTCAGCAGCCCGTTGCCCGCGTCGACGGCCGGCTCGTCGGGCACCTGAGCCGCGGTGGCCCGGAAGATGTCGACGAGAGTCCGGGGCGCGGGCGCGAGGTCGCCTCGCAGCAGGGGGTCGGTCACACGCGGAGCCTTCCGGGGCGAGTTGAACAGATGACGTACATCATCGTTCTTTCTCGCTGTCGATTTGTTCTTGTCCCACCCGTCATCCCCGGTGACAGACTCATTCGAGACGAGAAGGAGAACCACGATGACCAGATACATGGTGCTGCTGCCGACGAACGAGGCCTTCTGGGCCGAGTCGACGCCGGAGGAGAAGGCAGCCGGATACGAGGTGCACGGCAGGTTCGCCAAGCTGCTCGCCGAGCGCGGCCACAAGGTCACCGGCGGCGCCGAGCTCCACCACTCCAGCAAGGCCAAGACGCTGCGCAGGACCGGTGACGGGGTGGTGATCACCGACGGCCCGTTCGCCGAGACGGTCGAGCACGTGACCGGCTTCTACACGATCGAGACCGACGACGCCGACGACATGCTCGAGTGCTGCAAGGTGCTCGCCGAGCTCGAGACGGCGCTCGAGGTCCGCGAGATCGTCGAGCACGAGGGGATGTCGGCATGAGGTATCTCCTGCTGCTCGGCGGTCCCGACCACCACGCCCGCTGGGACGCCTTGCCGGAGGAGCAGAAGCAGGCTTCGTACGCGGACTTCAGTGCCTTCGCGAAGGCCGTCGCGGAGCGAGGCGAGCTGATCGACGGCGACGCCCTCCAGCCGCCCACCACATCGCTGACCGTCCACGAGGACGGTGCCGTGACCGACGGCCCGTTCGCGGAGTCGGTCGAGCAGCTGGGCGGCTACTACGTGATCGACGTGCCCACGATCGACGACGCCGTCGCCCTCGCGAAGCTCCTTCCGAAGCACTTCGCGGTCGAGGTCCGACCCACCCAGGGCGTCCAGATCAGGTGACGTACGCCGAGACGCTGCTGCGCGAGGAGTGGGGCCGGTTGCTGGCCCTGCTCGTCGCGCAGTTCCGCCGTCTCGACCTGGCCGAGGACGGCCTGGCCGACGCCTTCGAGGCGGCCGCGCGGAGCTGGCCCGTCGACGGCGAGCCGGACAACGGGCCGGCGTGGCTGCTCACCACGGCGCGGCGGCGGATCATGGACCGGATGCGCTCGGAGGAGGTGCTGGCCCGCAAGATGCCGCTGCTCGTGGTCGACGCCGCGCTGACCCAGGAGGCGCAGCAGGTGTTGGTCGCCTCCGGCGAGACGGTCACCGACGAGCGGCTGCGCCTGGTGCTGCTCTGCGCCCACCCGACCCTGTCCCGCGAAGCCGCCGCCGCGCTCACCCTCCGGCTGGTTCTCGGTGTCTCCACCGAGGACATCGGGCGGCTGTTCCTGCAGTCGAAGGCGACGATGGCGGCGCGGCTGACCCGGGCGCGCAAGCGGCTGGCGGGCGCCTCCTTCGAGGTTCCCGCGGATCTGGCCGGCAGGGTCGGGATCGTCGCCGAGGTCGCCTATCTCGCGTTCACAGCGGGCTACGCCCCAGGCACCGGGCCCGATGTCGTACGCAGCGACCTGGCGGGCGAGGCGATCCGGCTGGTTCGGGTGATGCGGTCGGTCCTTCCCGATCGGGACCCGGAGATCGACGCCCTGCTCGCCCTGATGCTGCTGCAGCACTCGCGCCGGACAGCCCGGATCGGGCCCGACGGCGCCCTCGTCCTGCTCCCGGACCAGGATCGGACCCGCTGGCGGACCGACGAGATCGCCGAGGCCCTCGCGATCCTCACCCCGCTCGCCCACGCGGCCCCTGCCCCGTATCTCCTCCAAGCCCTGATCGCCGCGGAGCACGCCCTCGCGCCCAGCTCCGAGACGACCGCCTGGGAGCGCATCGTCGAGCGCTACGACGAGCTGCTCGCGCTGCAGGACACCCCGGTCGTACGTCTCAACCGTGCCGTCGCGGTCGCCGAGGCGAACGGCGCCGAGGCCGGGCTCGCGGCGCTGGACTCGGTCGCACTCCCCGGACACCGGCTGCCTGCCGTACGCGCCCAGCTGCTGGAGCGGTCGGGGCGTCACGACGACGCGATCGAGGCGTATGCGGAGGCCATCGCGCTCTGCACGCACGGGCCGGAGCGGGCCGACCTCGCCCGGAGGCGGGGTGCCTTGGAAGGTTTTGCACCCCAATCGCTAGACGAGAACACGTTCTAGTTGCCACACTCGGGATGTGACCCCGATCACTCTCCCCGACATCCTCGAGGCGATGGCCGACGCCATCCCCGACCGCACCGCCGTGTTCACGATGGAACACGCCTACAGCTTCGCCGAGGTCGACGAGCGCGCGACCAGGCTGGCCAACCACCTCCTCGGGCAGGGCATCAAGCCGGGCGACCACGTCGCCGTCCACTCCCGCAACCGGATCGAGTGGGTCGACGCCTTCTACGGGTGCATGAAGGCGCGGGCGGTGCCGATCAACATCAACCACAAGTACCTCCACGACGAGCTCGACCACCTCTATCGCAACTCTGACGCGGTCGCCGCCATCATCGGACCGGAGCACGTCGAGGCGGTCGCCGCCCTCGGCCTGGGCATCCCGACGCTGGTGATGGGCGAGGAGTACGATGCCGCGGTCGCCGCCGCGTCCAAGGAGCGCCCCGACATCGAGCGCAGTCCCGACGACCGCTACGTCATCTACACCGGCGGCACCACCGGTATGCCGAAGGGCGTCGTGTGGCGCCAGGAGGACATCATCCGCGCCGCGATGAACGCGAGCCGGTTCGGAGCGCCCTTCGACACCGTCGAGCAGCTCGCCCAGGAGGCCGCGGCACAGGCGTCGCCGATGGTGCTGCTGGCCTGCGGTCCGATGATGCACGGCGGCAGCCAGTGGATCATGGGCAACGGCCATGTCGCCGGCTGCACGGTCTCGCTCTACACCGAGCCGACCTGGTCGCCCGAGACGATCCTCGACCTGGTCCAGGCCGCCGGGGTCAACTCGCTCACCTTCCTCGGCGACGCGATGGGCCGCCCGGTCGCCGAGGCGATCCTGCGCGAGCCGGAGCGCTGGGACCTGAGCAGCCTGTTCGCGGTCTCCAACGGCGCCGCCCCGCTCTCCGCGGGGGTCCGCACCCAGCTCCGCGAGGCACTGCCGGGCCGCTACATCCTCGACTCCTACGGCGCCTCTGAGTCCGGGGCGACCGGCATGCAGGTCGATGAGGGCAACGAGGGCGCGCAGGCCGCGCCGAAGTTCCAGGTCGGGATGGACGTACAGGTCTTCGACACCGACCTGAAGCCGTGCGCGCCGGGTGAGACCGGGATGCTCGCGCGCACCGGATCGATCCCGTTGGGCTACTACAACGACCCGGTCAAGACCGCGGCGACATTCAAGGAGGTCGACGGGCAGCGCTGGTCGATCCCGGGCGACTTCGCGCGGCGCGAGGAGGACGGCTCGATCACCGTCCTCGGCCGCGGGTCGGGTTGCATCAACACCGGCGGCGAGAAGGTCTTCCCCGAGGAGGTCGAGTCGGTGCTGCTGCGTCACGCGGACGTCTTCGACACCGCGGTCGTCGGCACCCCGCACGAGCGCTGGGGCCAGCAGGTTACCGCTCTCGTGCAGCTCCGCGAGGGCGCCGCGACCTCGACCGACGCGCTTCGCGAGCACTGCCGCAGCCTCATCTCCGCCTACAAGGTGCCCAAGGACATCCTGCTCGTGGAGCGAGTCCCCCGCACGCCCGTGAGCAAGGTGGACTATCGTGCGAGCGCTACGGTCGCCGCGGAGCTGCTCGAGGCGCGTACGTGACGACCGGCTGATCCGACGTACGGTTCGGTGCCGTACGGCCCTACCCCTGGAAAGCCTACGTCTCTGTGTCCGCCGTGATCCCCCTCACACTGCCCGACATCCTGGAAGCGATGGCCGATGCGATCCCCGACCGCATGGCAGTCGTCACCACCGACCGCGCCTATTCGTACGCCGAGATCGACGAGCGTGCCACGCGCCTGGCCAACCACCTGCTGAGCGTCGGCCTCGAGCCGGGTGCCCAGGTCGCCGTCCACGCGACCAACCGGATCGAGTGGGTCGACGCCCTCTACGGGTGCCTCAAGGCCCGCACGATCCCGGTCAACATCAACCACGCCTACCGGCGCGACGAGCTCGCCAGGACGTACGCCGCCACCGACTGCGTCGCGGCCATCGTCTCCCCCGAGTTCACCGATGACCTGGACGAGCTCGACCTGAAGCTGGACCACCGCGTGGTCCTGGGCCCCGACTACGACGCCAAGGTCGCCGCGGCGTCCAAGGAGCGGCCGAGCGTCGGACGTACGCCCGGCGACTGGCACATCATCTTCACCACCGGCACCACGGGCACCCCGAAGGGTGCGGTCTGGCGCCAGGAGGACCTGATCTGGGCAGCGCTGAACACGGTCCGCCGCAACGCGCCGATCCCCTCGGTCGAGGGGCTCGCCGCCGAGGCGGCCGCTCGCGACTCGGGCGTCGTCCTGCTCGCCGGCGGGCCGCTGCTGCACGGGCAGAGCCAGCTGCTGCTCCTGCGGGCGCTGGTCGCCGGCGGCACTGCTGTGCTCGACACCTCTGCGTCGTTCTCGGCGGAGGCGTTCCTCGATCTCGCCGAACAGTCCGGCGCCACCGCGATCACGCTCCTCGGCGACGCCCAGGCGCGACCGGTGGCCAAGGCCCGGCTGACCGGCAAGAAGCGCTGGCCGCTGCACTCGCTGGCCGGAGTCTCCAACACCGCGGCGCCGCTCTCCGACGGCGTCCTCAACGTTCTGCGCAACGCCTTCGCCCGCCGGGTCATCGTCGACTCCTACGGCACCCTGGAGACCGGCGTCACCGGCTCCCGTGCAGACGACGGCTCGGCGCTCGCGCCCGGCGAGGCGCGGTTCATGGTGGGCCCGGAGGTGGAGGTCTTCAATCCCGACCTCACCCCGGCTGCTCCCGGCGTCGAGGGCCTGCTGGCCCGCTCCGGCCCGTCGGCTCTCGGCTACTACAAGGACAACGCCCGCTCGGCCACCGCGATCAAGCTGATCGACAACCGGCGCTGGACCTTCCCCGGCGACCTGGCCCGCCGCGAGGAGGACGGCTCGATCACGCTGCTCGGCAGGGCCGCCACGCTCGTACGCACCGGGGACCTCGAGATCCACCCCGAGACCATCGAGGGTGTGCTCCTCGCCCACGAGGACGTGGTCGACGCCGCCGTCTTCGGCATGCCCCACCCGCGCTGGGGCCAGCAGGTCGCAGCACTGGTGCAGCTCGCCCCGTCCACCGAGACCACCGCCGCCGACCTGCGCAAGCACGCCCGCGACCGGCTCGGGGAGTCCCACGAGCCCAAGCTCGTCCTGCTGGTCGATTCAGTGCCGCGTACCCCTGCGGGGACCGTCGACTACCGCGCCGCCACCGGCCTCACCGCCGACCTGCTCAGCACGGGCGGCAAGAGCCCGGGCGACATGGATGCCGAGGCCGACGAGCAGGCGCCGAACGGCTGAGGTCCACCCGACGTCCCGATCGCCTGTGGGTTCGTCGACGGCATCATCCAGGGTGCGCAGGAAGGCGACACCAGTCGGCGCACGAGAAGTGCGGCCATGAAGGGCGAGGATCGCGGGATCAGCGCGACGCCCATTGCAGAGGGACGGGCAGCCGTCTCTGGACCGGGTCGAGGGCGGGATCGGCGATGCGTGCGATGAGCAGCTCTGCGGCAACGCAGCCGAGCTCTTCGCCGTCCACGTCGATCGCCGGGGTGTCCTCGAGGCCGAGAGCGGCGACGATCTCGTGCTCCGAGCTGACCACGGGCAGCTCGTCGCCGGATGCGAGCAGCGCGTACTGCACGCCGAGGCCGATCGCCGTTGCGTACGGGATGACGGCGGTCGGCCGGAGCCGCCGGACCTCCTCCGCTGCACGGACGCCGGCGGCGAACGTCGAGGCGTACGGGCCGATGACATCGATGCGCACCCCCGAACGCTCGCTCGCTGCGCGGACGGCGGCGGTGCGCTGCCGGTCCTGCCAGGATCCCTCCGGGCCACCGATGTGGAGCAGCCGCCGATGGCCGTCGGCGGCGAGCCGCTCGGCGAGCTCGCCGAACGCGGTCGCCGTGTCGGCGGCAACGGAGGCGATGCCGTCGATCTCCCGGTCGATGAGGACGGCGGGCTTGCTACGTGTCGCGGAGGCGACGAGGTCGCCGCCTCCGCGAGGGGCGACAACGATGTAGCCGTCGACCTGCCGGGACAGCCGATCGAACCCCGGAAGCTCGTCGATCTTGGCCAATGGGTGGACGACGACGGTGAGCTGGAGGCCTTCGGCGTCCGCCCTCGCCTGGGCGCCGGCGATGATCGGCGTGAAGAAGCTGTTGGCAAGGGTGGGCACCACCAGTGCGACGATGCCGGTGCGGCCGCCCGCGAGCTGCCGCGCCGCGGTGTTCGCGACGAAGCCGAGCTTCTCCGCCGCGTCGCGCACCCGTTGCGCGGTGGCCGGAGAGACAACCCCGGGGCGCGAGAAGGCGCGCGACGCGGTCGCCTTCGAGACACCGGCGAGCGCCGCGACGTCCGCGATCGTAGCCATGGGCACCTCCCTTCCTCCGCCTCATCATAGACATCACCCGAAACCGGTTACGCCCTGTCGTAACAAGATATTTACGCGCGTAACTGGCGGCAGTGGCGGGGATGCTCGTACGGTGTAATGCAACCGGTTACATCGACCGAATCCCATCCCATATCCGGAGGCCGCGAATGAGAACCCGTCTCACGACCGTGCTCCTGCTGCTGCCTGGTCTCGCCTTCCTGCTCATCGGCTTCCTGGTGCCCTCGCTGGCGATGCTGTTCTCGCCACCGGCCACCGCGACCGGCGACATCCTGGTTCGGCTCGGGCAGATGCTGACCGACCCCTACGACCTGACGATCATCGGTCGGACACTGCTGATCGGGCTCGTCGTCACGGCGGTGTGCGTCACGCTCGGCTTCCCGATCGCCTACCTGCTCGCACGGATGTCGTCGCGGTGGTCGGGCGTGCTCCTGGCGGTCGCGATCTTCCCGCTCCTGCTCAGCAATGTCGTCCGCACGTTCGGCTGGCTGGTCATCCTCGGCTCGAACGGTGCGCTCGGGCAGCTGCTGACGGCGCTCGGCCTCGTCGACGAGGCGCCGCAGCTGCTCTACACGCCTGCCGCGATCGTGCTCGGCCTCACCCAGCTCTTCCTGCCGCTCGCGATCGTGACCTGCTACTCGGCCGTGTCCCAGGTCGACGCCGGCCTGGACGACGCCGCGCGCGGACTCGGCGCGAGCCGCACGCGCACGTTCTGGGATGTCGTGCTGCCGCTGTCCCTCCCCGGGATCGTCGTCGCGGCAACACTCGTGTTCGCCGGATCCGTCACCGCGTACACGACCCCGTACCTGCTCGGGGGATCGGGCAACCGGATGCTCGCGACACAGCTGTTCACGTACTCGAGCATCTCGATCGACTGGGCGAGCGCGTCCGCAACCGCGCTCGTCATGACGGCACTCGTGTTCGCGGTCTCGGCCGTGTCGTCGGTCGTCGCGCGGAAGGGAGCGACGTCGTGAACGAGCGCCGCCCCGTCGCAGCGGCGCTCGCCGTCGCCGGGTACGTGATCATGATCCTCCCGATCCTGTTCGTCGTCGCGACCGCCTTCACGGCCGGCCGCACGCTGCGCTTCCCGCCCGAGGGGCTGTCGCTCCGGTGGTTCGGCGAAGCGCTCGCGTACCGTCCATTCGTCGGCGCGCTCGCGAGCAGCGTCGAGATCGCCCTCTTGGCGACGATGCTCGCGCTGCTCGTCGGGATCCCGGCCACGCTCGCGATCCACCGGGGCCGGATCCCCGGCAAGGCGCTCGTCGAGAACCTGTTCCTGTCGCCCCTCATCGTGCCCGAGCTCGTCGTCGGCCTGGCGCTCTTCCAGCAGTTCATCGTCGGCTTCCGGATCGACAACTGGCCGGTACTGCTCACCGGCCACACCGCACTGCTGCTGCCCTACGCCGTACGTGTCACCGGCGCGGCGCTCGCCGGTGCCGACCCGGCACTCGAGGAAGCGGCGCGCGGGCTCGGGGCCTCGCCGATGCGCACGTTCTGGACGATCACACTGCCCGTGCTGCGTCCCGGCATCTTCTCGGCCGCCCTGCTGAGCTTCATCACCTCGTTCAACAACGTCCCGCTATCGCTGCTGCTGCAGAGCCGTGACACGCAGACCCTGCCGATCACGATGCTCGACTACGTGCAGCAGAGCTACGACCCCATGGTGGCAGCGACGTCGACGCTCATCCTCGCGGCCACGGTGGTCATCGCCGTGATCGCCGAGCGCACCGTCGGCTTCACCAAGATCTTCGGAGGCATCAACCGATGAACGCCGCAGCACAGTTCCTCGACGTCAGCCAGGTTTACGGCGACTTCACCGCCGTCGACGGGATCGACCTCGCCATCCCATCCGGCAAGCTGACGACGCTGCTCGGGCCGTCCGGGTGCGGCAAGACGACGTCGCTCCGCATGCTCGCCGGTTACACCCGGCCGACAAGCGGGCGGATCCACATCGACGGCTCGGACGCGACGGCCCTGCCACCGGAGAAGCGCGACCTCGGCATGGTGTTCCAGTCGTACGCGCTGTTCCCGCACATGACGGTCGCCGACAACGTCGGCTACGGCCTGAAGCTGCGCCACGTCTCTGCGCGCGAGCGCGCCGCGCGCGTGGCGCAGTGCCTGGAGCTCGTCGGGCTCGCGCATCTCGCCGACCGGCGACCGCGCGCCCTGTCAGGCGGGCAGCAGCAGCGTGTCGCGCTGGCGCGCGCCATCGCGATCCGGCCCCGGCTGCTGCTGCTCGACGAGCCGCTGTCCAACCTCGACGCCCGCCTACGCGTGCAGATGAGGGCTGAGATCCGCCGGATCCAGTCCGAGACCGGTCTGACCGTCGTCCTCGTCACGCACGACCAGGACGAGGCGCTGGAGATGAGTGACGAGATGGTCCTCATGCGGACGGGCCAGATCATGCAGCAGGGCGCGCCGAGCGAGGTCTTCAACCGACCCGCGAACCGGTTCGTCGCCGACTTCCTCGGCTATGAGAACTTCATCGAGACGACCGACGGCTTCGTCACCGTGCGTCCTGAGCACCTCTCACTCGAACTCGGCGCGTCGGATCCGGCCCTCGGGCTCGCGCTGCCCGGCGTCGTCACCGACGTCGCCTACCGCGGCGTGGACGTGCTCGTCACGGTCGCCGCGCGCGATGCCCAGGGCGAGGTGGTCCTGCGCGCCGACATGCGCGCCGACGGCCCTGCCCCGCTCGCGCCGGGCGATGCCGTCACGGTCACCGCGCCCACCGCACGCCTCGTCCCTCTCTCCGACTGACCCGCCCGCACCACCACCCCACCGAAAGGAGACGCGCCATGCCGCGTCACACCACCACCCGTCCACCTGTGCGCTCGCTCCGGCTCGCCTCCGGGGTCGCGATCGCCGCTGTCGCCCTCGCCGGCTGCTCCGCCCCCTCGTCGGACGAAGCGGACGGTGACAGGATCGTCGTCAGCACCTTCCCGTTCGGCGTCGAGCAGTTCCAGGAGGCTGTGGTCGACCCGTTCACCGAGGCCACGGGCATCGAGGTCGAGATCGAGACCGGTTCGAACTCGGACCGCCTCTCACAGCTCGAGCTCGCGGCCGGCGACCCCGGCGTCGACGTCATGCTGATGTCCGACACGTACGTGGCACTCGGCCAGGAGAAGGACCTGTTCGAGCGGGTCGACGCGGACGACGTGCCCGCGATCAACGACGTCGCGCAGCTCGGCACGGAGGGTGCCTACGCCGGCCCGGCGTACGCGTACCAGCTCAATGGCACGCTCTACGACACCGACAAGCTGACGGCCGAGGCGGCCGCCGACTGGTCGCTCTACGCCGACAAGGACCTCGCCGGCCGCGTGGCGCTGCCCGACATCTCGACGTCCTCCGGGCAGTTGCTCGTCGCGGGCGTCGGCGAGACCTACGGCGACGGGCCGTACGACATCGACGCCGCGCTCGGAGAGCTCGCCGGCTGGTCCCCGAACGTGCTGCAGTTCTACACGTCGTCCACGGAGGTCACGAACCTGCTCACCCAGGGCGAGATCGTTGCGGCCAACTCGCTGAGCGGCTTCGCGATCGGCCTCGCTGAGAACGACGACTCGTTCGCGTTCGCGCAGCCCGCGTCCGGCGCGTACATGACGACGAACCACGCGGTCATCCCCGCGGGGGCGCCGAACGAGGACGGCGCCAAGCAGTTCATCGACTACATGCTAAGCGCCGAGGCACAGACCGCGGCGGCCGAGCTCGTCGGCGACCTGCCCGTGAACCCCGACGCGGAGATCCCCGCCAGCACCACCGCGGTCCTCGGTGACATCCCCGCGGACCCGCTGGCCGCGGGCTACCAGACGCTCGACCCGGCTGAGGTCGTGCCCGAGCGCGACGAGCTCGTCGAGCGCTTCGCCCGCGACGTCACGGCCGGCTGAGGCTCGGGTCCGGCCCCGATCCCGCCCCCGATCCGGCCGCCCAGGGCCTGGGATCACCACAGCACTGACGAAAGAGACGATGAGCACCGAGAACCTGAGCGAGTACATCGCCCGCATGCCGAAGGCGGACCTGCACTGCCACCTCATCGGCACCGTGCGCGCCGCCACCTTCGCCGAGCTGGCGAGACGCGAGCGGCTGGAGCTGCCCGACACCCCCGAGCAGATCTACGCCGACATCAACTCGCTCCCACCGGACCCGGCGCTCTACCGCGACCGGCGGATCCCGGTGCCACAGGGCCGCTCCGTCGACGAGCCCGAGGTCTCCTACTCGCTGTTCCAGGCGTCGAAGTGGGTTCTGGACGTGCTCCGTACGCCCGAGGACCTCACGCGCATCGTGTACGAGTCCTTCGAGGCCGCCCACCGGACGAGCGCCACCCGACACCTCGAGCTCTCGTTCGACGCCCTGCCGGAACACCTGCAGCCGCTGGGCTACGCGGGAGCGGTCGAGGCGTACGCCGAGGGCATCCGGATGGCCGAGCGGGACTTCGGCATGACCGGCGTACTGCTGGCCGCGGTCGACCGCAGCCGGACGGGCGAGGAGGCCCTCGCGCGAGTGCGCACCGTGGTCGACCACCCGCACGAGTACGTCGTGGGCATCGGCCTCGACAATCTCGAGACGGCGGGCCCGCCGGAGCGGTTCGAGGCCGCGTACCGCCTCGCCGGCGACGCGGGCCTGCACCGGACCGCGCACTCGTCCGAGCACGCGCCGGTCGCGGCGAACACCATCACCTGCCTCGACACGCTGGGCTGCGATCGGATCGACCACGGCTACTTCGTTCTGGAGGACGACGAGGTGGTGGCTCGGCTGCGCGACGAGCAGGTGCCGTTCAGCGTGATCTCGACCACCTCGCGCCGCTCCTGGCGTCCGTGGCGGCGGGCGTCGATCCGCGCCATGCTCGACGCCGGCCTGAACGTCATCCCCGCCTCCGACGACCCGGGCATGTTCCCCACGACGCTCGCGGAGGAGTACCGGATCCTCGCAGACGACCTCGGCGTGACACGCGAGCGGCTGCGCGCGATGTCCCTGGCCGCCGTCGACGCGAGCTGGCTGCCTGCCGACCGGAAGGCAGAGGTCCGCACCCGCTTCGAGCGGGAGCTGGCAGAGCTCGACACCGAGCTGTTCCCCGCGGGCTTCGGGATCTCGACAGGCTAGGGCATGACATCGTCGGGCATGTGGTGGCCGAACGGGACCCGCTCGACGTGCCCGAGGGCGGCGAGGACGGAGGGCAGCATCGCCTTGGCGGTGCGCTTGTAGCCCATCGCACTGGGATGGAAGTGGTCGATGGCGAACATCTCGTCGGGGTTCGTGATGAAGAACGGACCGACGACCTCGGAGAGGGATACGACGTGGGCGCCGCGGGCCAGTGCGGTCTCCCGCTGCCCTTCGGCCAGCTGCTTGGCGATCCTGCGCCCGAGCGAGCGCAGCGGCTGCGGCAGGGGGCGCACCGCGCCCACGTCCGGGCAGGTCCCGACGACGACCTCGGTACCACGCTCGCGCAGCGCGTCGATGACCTCGCCGAGCACCCGGGTGGAGTCCTTCTGCGGCACCCGGTGGGTGACGTCGTTGCCACCCACGATGACCACCGCCACATCGGGCCGGTAGTCCTTCGGCAGCGACTCGAGCTGCGCGGGGACCATCGACGTCTCGGCCCCGACCACGGCAGCCGTACGCAGCCGCACCGGCCTCAGCAGAGCCTTGGCCGTGCCCTTGGCCAGCCGGGCGCCGAGGGTGCCGCTCCTGGTCTCCGCGCCCAGGCCGGCGGCGATCGAGTCGCCGAGGATGAGGAGCTCGACCGGCGTACCTCCGTAGGTCTTCTTGTAGACCTTGTCGGCATCGATCGCCTCTTCACCGAGGGGCTTGCCGATCACGTCGCGCGCGTGCGCCGCCTGTCTCTTCAGCAGCGTCACGAAACCGGCACCGGCCGCCGCCCCCACCACACCGACTGCGCCGGCGACACCGGCGGTGGCGGCGACCATGCCGAGCCACCTGGCCTCTTCACTCGTCTTCGTGGTGTTCACATTCCTTAGGTGTACCCCACGGATGTGAACGCGAAATTAACCTACGCCTGGGAGAGCCCGGCTTCCTCGAAAGCGTCGTAGTTGGGGGCGATGGTGGCGCGGGGGCCGACGATGCCGCTGACCGCGTCGAGCGTCTTGAGACCGTGGCCGGTGTTGATGATCACCGTCTCCAGGCTCGGGTCGAGCAGACCGTTGTCGACGAGCTTCTTGGTGACCGCGAGCGTGGTGCCGCCGGCGGTCTCGGTGAAGATGCCCTCGGTGCGGGCCAGGAGCACGATCGCGGCGCGGATCTCGTCGTCGGTGACCTCCTCGACAGCGCCACCGGAGGAGCGGGTGGCGTCGAGGACGTAGATGCCGTCGGCCGGGTTGCCGATGGCCAGCGACTTGGCGATCGTGTCGGGCTTGACCGGGCGGATGGCGTCGACGCCGGCCTTGAACGCGGTCGCGACCGGGTTGCAGCCGGTGGCCTGGGCGCCGAAGATCCGGTAGGGCTTCTCCTCGACCAGACCGAGCTTGATCAGCTCCTTGAATGCCTTGTCGACCTTGGTCAGCTGGGATCCGGAGGCCACCGGGATGACGATCTGGTCGGGCAGGCGCCAGCCGAGCTGCTCGGCGATCTCGAAGCCGAGCGTCTTGGAGCCCTCGGCGTAGAAGGGACGTACGTTGACGTTCACGAACGCCCAGCCCTCCTCCTCCGCGGCGATCTCCTGGGCCAGCTTGTTGACGTCGTCGTAGTTGCCGTCGACGGCGATCAGGTTGTCGGTGAAGACGGCGGAGTTGACCTGCTTGGGCTGCTCGAGGTTGCTGGGGATGAAGACCGCGGTGGGAATCCCCGCGCGCGCTCCGGCCGCCGCGACTGCGTTGGCCAGGTTGCCGGTGCTCGGGCAGGCGAAGACCTTGGCGTCGAGCTCGCGGGCGGCGCTCAGAGCACAGGCGACCACGCGGTCCTTGAAGGAGTTGGTCGGGTTGGTCGAGTCGTCCTTCACCCAGATCTTCTCGATGCCGAGCTCCTTGGCGAGGTTCTTCGCCTCCAGGAGCCGGGTGAAGCCGGGCTCGGTGTT
>JALZDD010000484.1 GCA_030862715.1 Actinomycetota bacterium
GACTGGGATACCGTCGGCGGCGCCGAGGACCGGACCAGCAGGCAGGCGAGCGGGTTGGTCGCTGCGTACCTCTCCTGGCATCTGGACCGCAACCTGCGCTCGCTCGAATACGTCGAGAGCTGAGAAACGATGGCCCACTCCCACGGCCACTCCCACGGTGAGCACGACGCCGAGGTGGAGGTCGAGGCCCTGCCGCGGATGGTGCTGACCGTCTCCCTGGTGCTCGTCGCCGTGATCACCGTCGTCGGCGTGGCCCTGTGGTGGCCCGACCGTGCCGCGGTCGAGAAGCTCCAGGGGTCGCAGGAGTTCGTCGCCGACGGCGTCGTCTTCGAGACGGCCGAGGTCACCTCGGTCGCCGAGCCGTGCAGCGCCGAAGGAACGCCGAAGGGCTGCAACACCGCCGCCGCGACGCTGACCAGCGGACCCGACACCGGCACCGAGGTCGCGGTCGAGATCTCGACCCCGATGGCCCGCTCCGGGCTGGAGACCGGCGACGAGGTCGAACTCTCCCGCACCGAGAAGGAGGGGGAGGCGACGTACGCGTTCTTCGACGTCAAGCGCGGGCCGCCGCTGCTCCTGCTGGTCGGCCTCTTCGTGGTCTGCGTCGTCGCCGTCGCGCGGCTGCGCGGGCTGATGGCGGTGCTCGGCCTGGGTTTCGCCGGGGCGGTGGTGTGGCTGTTCCTGCTGCCCGCGCTGCTGTCCGGCGAGCCCGCGGCCTGGGTCGCGCTGGTCTCCTCGGTGCTCATCCTCTACGTGGTGCTCTACACGACCCACGGGTTCTCGGTGCGTACGTCGGTCGCGCTCGCCGGCACCCTGGCCGGGGTCGCGGTGACCGCGCTGATCGGCACCTTCGCGATCGGCGCCAGCCGGCTCAGCGGCCTGGGCTCGGAGAGCGGTCAGACGCTCTCCTCGCTCGACGCCGCGCTCGACCTGCAGAGCCTCCTGGTCGCCGCGGTGATCATCGCCGGCCTCGGCGCACTCAACGACGTCACCATCACCCAGGCCTCGGCGGTGTGGGAGCTGCGCGCCGCCGGACCTTCCACCTCGCGCTGGGACATCTTCCGGGGCGCGATGCGGATCGGCCGTGACCACGTCGCCTCGACGATCTACACGATCGTGTTCGCCTACGTCGGCAGCGCGCTGACCCTGCTGCTGGTGATCCAGCTCTACGACCGCACCTTCTTCTCGCTGCTCACGACCGAGCAGATGGCCGGCGAGATCGTCGCCACGATGGCCGCGGGCATCGGGGTCGTCCTGGCGATGCCGATCACCACGATCATCGGCGCGCTGACCCTTCCCGGTCCGGCCAGGGGACCCGAGGAGATGGAGTACGACGCGCCCCGGCGCCCGATGGTCCCGCCCCGGCCGCAGCCTCCCGGGCCGCAGCCGCCTCCCGGCTATCGCCCGACTAGGGTTGCACCTCGTGAGCAAGCCGGTCCGTACCCCAACACCCCACCCGTCCGGGGCTACCCCGCCCCCGGTCCCCAAGGACCTCGTCCCGCACCACGTGGCGATCATCATGGACGGCAACGGCCGATGGGCCAAGGAGCGTGGCCTCCCCCGGACCAGGGGCCACGAAGAGGGTGAGTCCTCGCTCTTCGACGTCGTCGAAGGAGCCATCGAGATCGGCGTGAAGGCCATCTCGGCCTACGCGTTCTCCACCGAGAACTGGTCGCGCTCGCCCGACGAGGTGAAGTTCCTGATGGGCTTCAACCGCGACGTCATCCGCCGCCGCCGCGACGAGATGAACGAGCTCGGGGTCCGGGTGCGCTGGGCCGGCCGCGCGCCGCGGCTGTGGAAGTCCGTCATCAACGAGCTCAAGATCGCCGAGGAGATGACGAAGGACAACACCGTCTGCACGCTGACGATGTGCGTCAACTACGGCGGCCGCGCCGAGCTCACCGACGCCGTGCGGCGGATGGGGGAGGACGTACGCGCCGGGAAGCTGCGCCCGGAGAAGATCACCGAGAAGATCTTCGAGCGCTACCTCTACGTCCCCGACCTCCCCGACGCCGACCTCATCTGGCGCACCTCCGGCGAGCAGCGGCTGTCCAACTACATGCTCTGGCAGGCCGCCTACTCCGAGTTCGTCTTCACCGACGTGCTGTGGCCTGACGTCGACCGCCGCCACCTGTGGCACGCCATCGAGACGTACGCCTCCCGGGACCGCCGCTACGGCGGCGCGCTGCCGAACCCGGTGCAGCTCTAACGGCAGTCGGTGCAGGTGCCGAAGATCTCCAGGGTGTGGGAGACGTCGGTGAAGCCGTTCTCCTCGGCCATGGTCTTGGTCCAGCGCTCGACGGCGGGGCCCTCGACCTCGACGGTCCGGCCGCACTGACGGCAGACCAGGTGATGGTGGTGGGTGTCGGAGCAGCGGCGGTAGATCGTCTCGCCGTCCTCGGAGCGCATCGCGTCGACCGCGCCGGCCTCGGCCAGCGCGGTCAGCGTGCGGTAGACCGTGGCGAGGCCGACGGCACCGTCGAGACGGGAGTGGATCTCCTGGGCGGAGTGGAAGCCGTCGTACGTCCGTAGCGCCTCGGCCACGGCCAGCCGCTGCTTGGTGGGGCGCAGGGCGCCGGAAGCGTCAGCGGCCGAAGATTCAGTCGCCAAAGGATCAATGCTCGTCATAGTGCTCTCCCTCCGCGCCGACGTGCGCCGCGTGCCGGTGGCCGTCGTGGATGTAGTCAACGTGGTCGCCGTGCTCGACCGCGACGTGACCACACTTCTCGCCGTGGTGGTGCGGGTGTGCCTCGTCGACCGGCTTCTCCACGGGCGCGGTCTCCGGGAACGGGGCCACGAGGGCCCGCCGGCGGCGCAGCCAGGCACCGATCGGCCAGACCAGGAAGAACCCGGCCAGCGCGACCAGCACGATGCTGGGGCCGGGCTGGACGTTGGCGCCGGTGCGGGAGAGCGCGGCCGCGAGCCCGAGGCCGCCAACCGAGGCGACCAGGCCGGCGCCCATCGCGCCGAGCAGCGTCATCCGGAACGACCGGGTCAGCTGCTGCACGATCGCGACCGGCACGACCATGAGGGCGGAGACGAGCAGCAGCCCGACGGTGCGCATCGCGATCACCACGCTCAGGGCGGCGAGGACGGCGACGAGGATCGAGTAGAACCGCACCGGCAGCCCGGCGACCTTGGCGTAGTCGGCGTCCTGGGAGACCGCGAACAGCTGCGGCGAGAGGCCGACGCAGATCACGATCAGCACGACCGCGAGGGCCATCGTCACGAGCAGGTCGTCGACCGAGATCGTCAGGATGGAGCCGAAGAGGAACTCCTGCAGCCGGGAGGCGCCGGTGCCGGCGAGCCCGGTGACGAAGACACCGCCGGCGAGCCCGCCGTAGAAGAGCATCGCCAGGGCGACGTCGCCTTCGGCGTGGCCGCGCTCGCGCACGATCTCGATGACCACGGCCCCGGCGATGGCCACGACCACCGCGGCCCAGGTCGGTGAGGTCTGGGTCCACAGGCCGATCGCGACGCCGGTGACGGCGACGTGGCCGATGCCGTCACCCATCAGCGCCAGCCGTCGCTGCACGATGTAGGTGCCGACCGCTGGTGCCGCGATCCCGACGAGGAACGCCGCGATCAAGGCCCGCTGCATGAACGGCACCGAGAAGAGCTCGAGGAGTGTCACTCAGAGCTCCTTCAGCGGGGTCGGCACGGCGGCGTTGGGCTTGGGAATCGAGGCGTCGTCGCAGTGGACGTGCCCGGCGTCGAAGCCCTGGGCGTGGACGTCGGCGTCGGAGAGGGGCTGGCCGTCGTAGGCCTTGCGCCCATCGCGCATGACGACGGCGCGGTCGACCAGCGGAGCCAGCGGCCCGAGCTCGTGAGCGACCAGCACGATCGTGGCGCCGTCGTCCTTGAGTCGGCTGAGGGCCGCGGCCAGCGCGTGCTGGTTGGGCAGGTCGACGCCGGCGGTGGGCTCGTCGAGCAGCAGCAGCTCGGGACGGCCGGCGAGCGCGCGCGCGATCAGCACCCGCTGGTGCTGACCGCCGGAGAGCTGGGCGACCCCGCGGTGGGCGTACGCATCCATCCCGACCACCTCGAGGGCGGCCCGGATCGCGGTCCGGTCGGCGCTGCGCAGCGGCCGCAGCAGCTTGCGGTGGGTGAGCCGGCCGGAGGCGACGACCTCCCAGACCGAGGCGGGTACGCCGCCGGTGGCCGTGCTTCGCTGCGGCACGTAGCCGACCCGC
>JALZDD010000498.1 GCA_030862715.1 Actinomycetota bacterium
GCACCGCTCAGCCGACGCTCGGCCAGCAGCTGCTCGAGCCTGGTCCGGTCGGCGGCGGTAGCGGCCAGATACGCGTCGAGATCCACGCCCGCAGCGTACGCTGACCGCCATGACCTCCGCGCCGCAATCGCCCGAGCGAGGCCCCCAGGAGCGGCCCCAGGAACGCGCACTGCTCACCGAGGACGACCTGGTCACCGGAGACGCGGTCGCCCTCGACCTGCCGGCCGCCGGGCTGGGGATGCGGCTGCTGTCGGGCCTCATCGACGTGGTCGTGGTGATGGCACTGCTGATCGTGACGCTGTTCGTCTTCCTGACCGCCGCTCCCGCGACCGACGAGGCCCTGGCATGGGCCGCCTACATCGCGGCCACTGCCTCGGTCCTCGTGGTCTTCCCGACAGCCATCGAGACGCTGACCCGCGGCCGCTCGCTCGGCAAGCTCGCTCTCGGCCTGCGTACGGTGCGTGACGACGGCGGGGCGATCAGCTTCCACCACGCGTTCGTACGCGCTCTGATCGGCGTCGTCGAGATCTACGCCACCAGCGGCGCCGTCGCCTTCCTCTCCGCGATGATCCACCCGCGCGGCAAGCGGCTCGGCGACATCGCGGCCGGGACGTACGTCATCCGCGTACGCGTGCCGCTGCGTCCCCCAGCACCGATCCAGATGCCCCCGGGGCTCGCCGCGTGGGCCTCCCGCGCGGATGTCGCCACCATCCCGGTCGGCCTGTCGCTGGCGGTGCGACGGTTCCTCTCCGGCGAGGTCGGCACCTACACCGACCCGGTCCGACGCCACGCTCTCGCCGAGCGCCTGGCGACCCACATGCAGACGTACGTCGCCCCGGGCCCGCCTCCGGGCACCCCGCCCGAGGCCTACCTGGCTGCCGTGCTCGCCACCCGCCGCGATCGGGACGCCGCCCGGCTCGCTCGCGACGCGGAGCTCCGGGCGAGGCTCACCTCACGCTAGGGCGCGCAAGGCGCTTGGCGCTCAACCCGACTGACTTCAGCTCCAGCGCAGCCAGCCTCGTGACCACGTCGACGTCGCCTTCGCGCCACGCCCTGACCGGGTCGTCGCTGATCTTCACGAGCTTGTGCAGCGGCTGGGTCGACATCGCGCGCAGCGCCACCAGATCCGCGCCGGTGCCGGCTTCCAGGAACCGCTGGGTCGAGGTCGCGGTGCGGATGAACCGCCACCGCAGCGGCACGTAGACCATCAGCCACATCAGCACCGGGACGACCACGACCGCGATCGCCAGCGCGAGCGCGATGCTGGAGACGGCCTCGACCTGCGCCTCCCCGGCCGCGCGGAGCTGGTCGGCGGCCTTCGCGGCACCCTCGAACGGGACTGCGATGCCGTCCTTGACCAGCGGCAGGTCATCGACCTTGCCCGCCGCCTCGAGCATCTTGGCGGAGAGCGAGGTGCCGGCGTCGTCCATCTTCTCGCCGGGCACCGCGAGCGCCGAGACCATCTCATGGACGAACCTGCCGAGGAGGACCCATCCGGCGATCCACGCCACCGTCAGCAGGTCGGCGAGCAGTTGGGCAACGCGGCGCGAGGGCGTGTCGGCGTACAGCTTCATGCCGCTGATCTTGACGGTTCCGCGCCTACAGATCAGTCACGACACGGGTAGTTCGGGTCAACGCCGGTAGAGCAGGTCGGTGATGACCCGATCCTTGGCCAGTCCCTTGCGCTCGAACTTGGTCACCGGCCGCTCGTCCCAACGGTCGACCACACCCCCGCTCAGCAGCGGCTCGGCGTCGAGGACCTCGACCATCTGCTCGGCGTACTCGACCCAGTCGGTCGCCAGCCGCCAGATCCCGCCGGGCGCGAGCCGTTCCGCGATCATCCTCGCGTTGGCGGGTGTCACCAGGCGCCGCTTGTGGTGGCGGGTCTTGTGCCACGGATCGGGAAAGAACGTCCAGACCTCGCTGACCGACCCCGGCTCGACAAGGTTCTCGAGCGTCCAGAGCGCGTCGACGCTGCAGAACCGCACGTTCGTCGCCCCCGCGGCGCCCACCCGGGCGAGGCTCTCCGCGACCCCGGGCCGCCACACCTCCAGCGCCAGGATGTCGTACGCAGGTCGCGCCGCCGCGAGCACCGCGGTCGCCTCTCCCACGCCGCCGCCGATGTCGACGATCAGGGGCGCCTTGCGGCCGAACCAGCTCTCCAGCGAGAACCCGGGCTCGTCGACCGCCTCGTCCGGGATCACCCACTCCTCGGCGTACGCGTCCCAGGCACGCTGCTGCTTGGCGTCCAGGCGGCTGCCGCGTCGGGTGTAGGTGAGGACCTCTCTTACCGTGCGGCCGTCATCGAGCAGCTTCTGGTGAGGCCGCGCGGGGCGGAGTGGGTGGTTTGGCTCTGTCATTTCTTTCGCCTTGGTCTCGTGCCCGCGCCGACGCGGCGCAATCCGGTCCTCGCTTCGCTCCGGTCCGTTTGCGCCGAGTCAGCGCTCGTTCGATCGCTTGACCACAGCAAAGGACCCCCTTCGCCTTGCGGCTCCGGGGGCCCTTCACTGTGGATCAGACGATCACTTGATGATCTTCGTAACCCGACCCGCGCCGACGGTGCGACCGCCCTCACGGATAGCGAACTTCAGACCCTCGTCCATCGCGATGGGCTGGATGAGCTCGACCGACATCTCGGTGTTGTCACCCGGCATGACCATCTCGGTGCCCTCGGGGAGGGTCACAACGCCGGTCACGTCCGTGGTCCGGAAGTAGAACTGCGGACGGTAGTTGTTGAAGAACGGGGTGTGACGGCCACCCTCCTCCTTCGAGAGGATGTAGACAGAGCCCTCGAAGTTGGTGTGGGGGGTCGTGGTGCCCGGCTTGATGACAACCATGCCGCGCTCGACGTCCTCGCGCTTGGTGCCGCGGAGCAGCAGCCCGACGTTCTCGCCGGCCTGGCCCTCGTCGAGCAGCTTGCGGAACATCTCGACGCCGGTGACGGTCGACTTCTGCGAGGTCTCGCGGATGCCGACGATCTCGACCTCCTCACCGACCTTGACGATGCCGCGCTCGATACGGCCGGTGATGACGGTGCCACGACCGGTGATCGTGAAGACGTCCTCAACGGGCATCAGGAACGGCTTGTCGGTCTCACGAGCCGGGGTCGGGATGTAGTCGTCGACGGCCTGCATGAGCTCGGCAACCGAGTTCATCCACTTCTCCTCGCCCTGCAGGGCGGGGTAGGCGGCAACGCGCACGACCGGGAGGTCGTCACCCGGGAACTCGTACTCGCTGAGGAGCTCGCGCACCTCCATCTCGACGAGCTCGATGAGCTCCTCGTCGTCGACCATGTCGCACTTGTTGAGCGCGACGACGATCGACGGCACGCCGACCTGGCGGGCCAGGAGCACGTGCTCCTTGGTCTGCGGCATCGGGCCGTCGGTGGCGGCGACCACGAGGATCGCGCCGTCCATCTGCGCGGCACCGGTGATCATGTTCTTGATGTAGTCCGCGTGACCCGGGCAGTCGACGTGAGCGTAGTGACGCGACTCGGTCTGGTACTCGATGTGCGCGATCGAGATCGTGATCCCGCGCTGGCGCTCCTCGGGGGCCTTGTCGATGTCCTCGAACGCGAACTCCGGGTTCAGGTCCGGGTACTTCGCGTGCAGCACCTTCGAGATCGCCGCGGTAAGGGTGGTCTTACCGTGGTCGATGTGACCGATGGTGCCGATGTTGACGTGCGGCTTGTTCCGCTCGAACTTCGCCTTAGCCACTGTGGGCTCCTCCTGGTGTGATTTTCTTACTGACTCGTACTGAAAGGTGTTGCTGCCGAAGTCCCTGGACGGGCGACCCGAAGGTCACTCGCCACGGGCCTTCTTGATGATCTCGTCGGCGACGTTCGTGGGAACCTCGGCGTACGAGTCGAACTCCATCGAGTACGACGCCTGACCGCTGGTCTTGGACCGGAGGTCACCGACGTACCCGAACATCTCGGACAGCGGGACGAGCGCCTGGACGACCATGTCGCCGTGACGCTCCTCCTGCGAAGACACCTGGCCGCGACGGGAGTTGATGTCGCCGATCACGGTGCCGAGGAACGCCTCGGGCGTCGTGACCTCGACGGCGAACATCGGCTCCAGCAGGACGGCCTTCGCCATGCGCGCGGCCTCCTTGAAGGCCTGGTTGCCGGCGATCTTGAAGGCGAGCTCGGAGGAGTCGACGTCGTGGTAGGCGCCGTCCTCGAGCGAGACCTTCACATCGACCATGGGGAAGCCGGCGAGAATACCGAACTCCATGGCGTCCTGAGCACCCTGGTCGACCGAAGGGATGTACTCCTTCGGCACGCGACCACCGGTGACGTTGTTGGCGAACTCGTAGCCCGCGCCCTGGCCGGTCTCCTCGTCGATGTTGGGCTCGACGGAGATGACGACCTTCGCGAACTGGCCCGAACCACCGGTCTGCTTCTTGTGGGTGTAGCTGTGGTTCTGGACCTTCTTGCGAAGGGTCTCGCGGTAGGCGACCTGCGGCTTGCCGACGGTGGCCTCGACCTTGAACTCGCGCTTCATCCGGTCGACGAAGACCTCGAGGTGGAGCTCGCCCATACCAGCGATGATGGTCTGGCCGGTCTGCTCGTCGGTCTTGACCGTGAAGGTCGGGTCCTCCTCGGTGAGGCGCTGAATCGCCGTGCCGAGCTTCTGCTGGTCACCCTTGGTCTTCGGCTCGATGGCGACCTCGATCACCGGGGCCGGGAAACTCATCGACTCGAGGACGACCGGGTTGGACGGGTCGCACAGGGTGTGACCGGTCTTGGTGTCCTTCAGACCCATGACGGCCACGATCTGACCGGCACCCACCGACGCGATCTCCTCGCGCTTGTTGGCGTGCATCTGGTAGATCTTGCCGATGCGCTCCTTGCGGCCGTTGATCGGGTTGACCACGGTCGCACCCGCCTCGACCTTGCCGGAGTAGACGCGCAGGTAGAACAGCTTGCCCAGGTGCGGGTCGGAGGCGATCTTGAAGACCAGGCCGGAGAACGGCTCGGAGTCGGAAGGCTTGCGAGTGACCTCGACCTCCTCGTCCTTGACGTCGTGGCCGATGATCGACTCGACGTCCAGGGGCGAGGGCAGGAAGTCGACGATCGCGTCGAGCAGGGGCTGGACGCCCTTGTTCTTGAACGCGGTGCCGGTGAGGATCGGGTTGAGCTTGTCGGCGAGAGTCGCGCGACGGATGGCGGCCTTCAGGGTGGGCACGTCGAAGACGTCGCCCTCCTCGAGGTAGACCTCCATGATGTCGTCGTCGGCCTCGGCGAGGGTCTCGACGAGCTTCTCGCGCCACTCGGCGGCCTTGTCGGCCATGTCGGCGGGGATCTCCTCGACGACGTAGTCCTCGCCCTGGGCGGTCTCGCCGCGCCAGGTCAGGGCACGCATCCCGATCAGGTCGACAACACCGAGGAAGTCGGACTCGGCACCGATCGGCAGCTGCAGCACCAGCGGGGTGGCGTGCAGCTTCTCGACGATCGAGTCGACGACCATGTAGAAGTCGGCACCGGTGCGGTCGAGCTTGTTGACGAAGCACATCCGCGGGACGGCGTACTTGTTCGCCTGACGCCACACGGTCTGCGACTGCGGCTCGACACCGGCGACACCGTCGAAGACGGCGACAGCACCGTCCAGGACGCGCAGCGAGCGCTCCACCTCGACGGTGAAGTCGACGTGTCCCGGGGTGTCGATGATGTTGATCTGGTGGTCCTTCCACCAGCAGGTGGTCGCGGCGGACGTGATCGTGATGCCGCGCTCCTGCTCCTGCTCCATCCAGTCCATCGTGGCTGCGCCCTCGTGGACCTCACCGATCTTGTACGAGATACCGGTGTAGAACAGGATGCGCTCGGTGGTGGTGGTCTTACCGGCATCGATGTGCGCCATGATGCCGATGTTGCGGACCACATTGAGGTCCGTGGTGATGTCGACGGCCACTGTCTTCAGCGTTCCTTAAAGAGATTGTCTTTGGTCTGGATGGGCGGGGTGCCCACATTGTGCGGCAGGTGGTTCCTGAGCTTGTCGAGGGGCACCCCGCCGTACGTCACCAGCGGTAGTGCGCGAAGGCCTTGTTGGACTCGGCCATCTTGTGGGTGTCCTCACGCTTCTTCACAGCGGCACCGAGGCCGTTGCTGGCGTCGAGGATCTCGTTCATCAGACGCTCGGCCATCGTCTTCTCACGACGGTCCTGGGCGTAGCCGACGAGCCAGCGCAGCGCGAGCGTGGTGCCACGCGTGCCCTTGACCTCGACCGGAACCTGGTAGGTCGCGCCACCGACACGGCGGGACTTGACCTCGATGGCCGGCTTCACGTTGTCCATGGCGCGCTTGAGCGTGACCACGGGGTCGGTGCCGGTCTTCTCGCGGCAGCCTTCGAGCGCGGTGTAGACGATGCGCTGCGCGACCTGCTTCTTGCCGTCCTGCAGGACCTTGCTGACGAGCTGGGTTACGAGCTGCGAGCCGTAGACGGGGTCGACGACGAGCGGACGCTTGGGAGCGGGACCCTTACGAGGCATCTCACTTCTCCTTCTTGGCGCCGTAGCGGCTCCGGGCCTGCTTGCGGTTCTTCACGCCCTGGGTGTCGAGCGAGCCGCGAATGATCTTGTAACGAACACCGGGGAGGTCCTTCACACGACCGCCGCGGACGAGCACGATGGAGTGCTCCTGAAGGTTGTGACCCACACCCGGGATGTAAGCGGTGACCTCGACGCCGGAGGAGAGGCGCACACGGGCGACCTTCCGGAGGGCGGAGTTCGGCTTCTTCGGGGTGGTGGTGTAGACGCGCGTGCAGACGCCACGGCGCTGCGGCGATCCCTTGAGGGCAGGCGTCTTCGACTTCGTCGCCTTGTCCTCGCGGCCCTTGCGGACCAGCTGGTTGATTGTGGGCACCTCGGTGGTTCCCCTTCTTTTCTGCTCTCACTACGCGGCGCTCTGCCGCGAAGGATCCAATGTTGTGCGTCCAGGTGGTGCGATACCAACTGGTCCCGCCTCGCCCCCGAGGTCGGGCGTGTCGCCCTTACCTCAACAGCACGAAGACGGATCTTTCGAACCGAATCCCCACTTGAGGGCGCCGAACCCGGGTCCGAGACCCATTTCTCGAGCTTGTTCCGGGCACGCGCGACGGCCTGGTTGTCCCAGACACGCTTCAGAGGCTACCCGGCGGCTTGAGAGGGGGTCAAAACGGCCCGGATACCACCTCTGAGTGCGGCGAGGACCAGCACCCCCGCAAGCGTACCCAACAGCACCAGAGCACCACTGGCGTACAGCGTCGTTCGGGCGCCGAAGTGCTCGCCGACGAAGCCGATGAGCGGGGCACCCAGCGGGGTCCCGCCCATCAGGACGGTCATGTAGATCGCCATCACCCGGCCGCGGAACTCCGGGGCCGCCTCGGTCTGCATGGTGGCGTTGCAGGCGTTGAGGGTCGTGATCGTGAAGAAGCCGAGCACCGGCGAGATCAGGGCGAAGAGCGCGTACGTCGGCATCAGCCCGGACACCATGACGGTCAGGCCGAAGCCGGTCGCTGCCAGCACGATCAGCCTGAGCGGGATCCGAGTGCGGCGGGCGCCGAGCAGGGCGCCGGAGAGCGAGCCGATGGCCAGAACGGTGCCGAGCAGGCCGTACTCGCTGGCGCCCTTGCCGAACTCCTCGGTCGCCATCAGTGCCGAGGTGATCGGGAAGTTCGCCCCGAAGGTGCCGACGAAGAAGATGATCACCAGGACCATCAGCATCTTGGGCTGCGTACGGATGTAGCCGATGCCCTCGCGCAGCATCCCGCGCCGCCTGGCGACGGGGTCGGGCGAGTGCAGCTCGGCGGTGTTCATCCGCTGCAGCTGGCCGATCACGGCGAGGTAGGAGACGGCGTTGACGAGGATCACCCAGCCGGTCGCCTCGGGGCCGCTCCCCAGCCAGCCGATGAGGAGCCCTGCCAGCGCCGGCCCGATCAGGCGGGCGAGGTTGAACGAGGCCGAGTTGAGACCGACGGCGTTGGTGAGGTCGTCGGGGTGGACCATCTCCGAGACGAACGACTGCCGGCCGGGGCCGTCGAAGGCGGCACCGGTGCCGAAGAGGAACGCGATCACGTAGACCATCCACACCTCGGCGTGGCCGCTCACCGCCAGCACACCGAGCAGCAGCGACATCAGGGCCATCCAGCCCTGGGCCGCCTGCAGCAGACGGCGCTTCGGGAAGCGGTCGGCGATGACCCCGGCGTAGGGGCTGAGCAGGAGGATGGGCAGGAACTGCAGACCGGTCGTGATACCGAGTGCCGCTCCCCCGCCGCCGAGGCTCAGGACCAACCAGTCCTGGGCGATGCGTTGCATCCAGGTGCCGACGTTGGAGACGACACTGCCGGCAAGGTAGAGGCGGTAGTTGTGGCTGCGCAGGGAACGGAACGTGGGGCTCAACTGGTGGCTATTCTCTCCATGATCGAAGCGGCTGTGCGGATGGCGGCGAGCTCGTCCGCATCGAGGTCGACGAGCTGCCGGGCGAGCCAGGCGTCCCGGCTGAGCCGGTCCTTGCGTACGGTCCGGCGGCCCTTGTCGGTGATCGAGACCAGCACCTGGCGGCGGTCGGTCTCACCCTGGCGGCGGACGACGTAGCCGCCCTCCTCGAGGAAGTTGACCATCCTGGTCATGCTCGGCGGCTGGACGCGCTCGCGCCCGGCGAGGGCGCCGAGGGTCATCTCGTCGTTGGCGTACAACGCCCCGAGCACCGCCATCGACCCCAGGGAGAGGTCGTTGTCGGGGTGGCGCTCGTTGGCCAGGCGGCGGCGCATCCGCATGACAGAGGTGCGCAGCACCGAGGCGACCTCGGGGATGTCGGAGGCCGCGTCGGGCGCGGAAGCGGGCTGTGCGGTAGGCATGTCGGTAAGCATAACTGCTTACCGGCGCTAACTATTCCGGCAAGAGACGGCACCCTGGTGTGGACGCCGTCACAGAGTCAGGACATCGCGGCGAGCATCAGGATGTCGTCGCGGCTGTAGGTGCGGCCGGGGTGAGCCTCCGCGAGGTGCTCCTGCACCTTCTCGACCAGTTCGTCATCGGTCTCCGTGCGGAAGTTGGTGCCACAGGGGCAGCGGAGCGAAGCCATCAGGGACCTCCCAGGTCGTCGGGGCCATGCCGAGAGAGATGCTCGACGGCCCCAGACTATCGCCCACCCAAGGGCCACTAAGGTTGGGAGGCATGAGCGACCAGTACCGCGACGACGACTATTCCGGCACCTACCCGGAGCAGCAGTACGACGGGTACGACGGCGACTACTACGCCGAGGACGGCGGCTACCCCCAGGGCTACGGCTACGACGAGCCGCCTGTCGAGGAGCCGGTCCAGGCCGCGCCCGAGCCGAAGATCGAGCTCGTCGACCAGGACGGCATCCGCGCCTTCGAGCTCGCCACCCTCGGCTGGCTGGTCGGGTTCGTGGCGCTGCTCCCCTTCTGGGGCCTGCTCAACGACCGCGGCTGGACCTGGTGGATCTGGACCTGCCTGGCCGCCTTCGGCATCGGCGCGATCGGCATCGAGCTCGCCCGGCGCCGCAAGGCCCGCCGGCTGCGCGCCGAGGGCCTCGCCTAGAAAGCTGGGCTCAGAACGGCTCGGCGTCGTCGCTGATCGTGTCGAAGACCGGGTCCGGCAGCGGCAGCGGCTCGTGCTTCTTCGCCAGCCGCACCTCCGAGTGCGCACCGCACCCGTGGTTGAGGCTGACCACCTTGCCGTCGTCGTTGGCGTCGCCGTTGGCACAGACACCGAAGCTCGAGGCCAGGTGGCCGGTCAGCCGGACCAGGAAGCCGCAGCTGTGGCACTGGTCGGGGGCAGCCTGCGCGAGCGGCGCCTCGGGACCGCCGTCACCGGTGTACCACCGCTCAGCGGCGGCGTCGAAGCCGGAGATGGACAGGGTCCGGACGCGGCCGAGGCCGAGATCCTTGGCGACCTCACGCACCTGAGCCTTCTCGTCGGCGTCGAGCGGGTCGTCACCGAAGGCGTACGTCGGGACCAGCCGCGCGTCGTCGTCCTCGACCGGGAGCAGATCACCCGGAGAGAGGTCGCCGGGCTTGATCCGTTCGCGGTAGGGCACCCAGGCCGGCGCGACGATCGCGGCGTCACCGGGGACGAGGACGACCTCGTTGACGGTCACCGGGGCATCGACACCGAATCCGGGGCCGTCGAGCGAGGGCACGGTGACGAGCGTGACCGACCAGTGCCACCCGACATAGCCCTTGCGGGTGCAGGCGAACAGGTGGGTCACGACGCCCGGGCCAGCACCCTTCTCGACCACATGGCCGAGATGTTCTCCGACGTCACCGGCTGGCACGTCGGACAGGAGCGCGGCGCGGGCCTCGTCGACGGCAGCGACGGCCGTCGCATCGGCGTACGGGGTCGTGATCACGGTCCACATCTTCGCCCACAGGCGTCTCAGGTTCCACTTCGGGGTCACCTTGCGCCACCACAACCTGAACTTCCGCACAACGCGTGATCCTCCCAGACGTGCGCCTCTACTGCACAGTCATGACAGCCCTTGAAACGACAACACCCGCCGGAGCCTTGGCTACGGCGGGTGTTGGTGACGCTTGGCTACTGAAGAGCGCGCGTGGAGACCATGGAGAGGACGTACTCGACGAGCGAGATCAGGGTCGCCTTGGTCGACTGGCGGTCGCGGGCGTCACAGGTGACGATCGGGATGTCCGGGCGCAGAGCCAGGGCCTCGCGGATCTGCTCCGGCTTGTAGGCCTGGTTGGCGCCGAAGACATTGTGGGCCACGACGAACGGGACGTTGCGGGACTCGAAGTAGTCGATCGCGCCGAAGGAGTCGGCGAGGCGACGGGTGTCGATGAGCACCACAGCACCGATGGCGCCCTGGGTCAGGTCGTCCCACATGAACCAGAAACGGTTCTGACCGGGGGTGCCGAACAGGTAGAGGATCAGGTCGGAGTCAAGGGAGACTCGGCCGAAGTCCATCGCGACCGTGGTCGTCTTCTTGTTGGGCACGGCGGAGAGGTCGTCGACGCCGGCGGTCGCCTGCGTCATCACGGCCTCGGTCGTCAGGGGGACGATCTCCGAGACGGAGCCCACGAAGGTCGTCTTACCAACGCCGAACCCGCCGGCGATGACGATCTTCGCAGACATCGTCGCCTGCTTGGAGTCGGTGGTCACTGCATTACTCCTGTCAAAGCTTCCTCAGGCCGGACAGCACGCGCTCGAGGAGAGCGGTGTCCGGGGCGTCCGGGACCTTGCTGGCGTGCACCTGCACCACGCCGCGCTCCGCAAGGTCACCGATCAGGACTCGGGCGACACCCAGGGGCACCCGGATGAGCGCCGCGACCTCAGCGACGGAACGGCTCTCGCGGCAGAGCTCTGCGATCGTCCGCTCCTCGGGCGACCGGACGTAGCCGTCGATCACGTAACGGTCAGTGATCACCAGTGCTTCCATCGGGAAGACGCGCTTGGGTTGCGTGCGGCCACGAGTCAGGGCGTACGGCCTGACCAGCGGCGGCGGTTCGGATGCGTGGTTGCTCACGATCTCGGTCCTAGGGTCGGGGCACTGATCAGGCGCCGGTTCTGGTATCGGGGGTGAGGGCGGTGGCAACACGCGAGATCAACAGCTGCATCTGGTAGCCAACCTGTCCCAGATCGCAGTCGGGGGCGGCGAGGGCAGCAAGGCTGGAACCCTCACCAACCGCCATGAGGACCAGATAGCCACCGTCCATCTCGATGACCATCTGCTGGACATTACCCGCAGCGAAGCAGCGAGCTGCTCCCTGGGTAAGACTGGTGAGACCGGAGGCGATCGCCGAGAGCTGGTCGGCCCGGTCCGGGGGGAAGTCGACGGAGCTGGCCATCGGCATGCCATCAGCCGACACCAAGATCGCGTGAGCGATGTCAGGGGTGCGCTGGGTCAGGCTGTCGACAAGCCAGTCCAGTCCTGCGGGGGCCGTTGTCACTGCTGCTCCTCACCTTCGGGGTTGCTTTCCGCATCAGCGGGGTTGTTGCGGGCGCGGCTGACGCCCTTCTGGAAGCTGGACATGCCACGGGTGCGGCGCGCGTCCATGTTACGCGGACCTGATGACGGTGGTGTGACCGAAGGGGCAGCGCCTGGGATCAGGTTCTGACCCGGGACACGAACAGGGAGGCCACCCTGGGTGATCGTGGCCGGCTCCTGCTCCTGCAGCTGCTCCAGCTCCTGTGCCCGGCGCCAACCCTCGTCGCCCGGCGAGGACCAGCTCACCGGCGTGGTCGGCTCGTCGTCCTGAGCGACCGGCTCGTCGACCGGCTCACCCGCGGGGGCTGCCGCCGGACGTGGGTCGTCGGCCTTGGGAGCCGGACCGGCCTTGGCGGCCGGGGCGATCGGGTCGCTGAGCGGGTCGCCCTTGGACTCCATCGCCCGGCGCGCGCCGAGCGGTCGACGACGCGTGAACCACTCGGACTGGAGGTCGTCGAAGATCGAGCTGCCCTCGTCGTCGAGGATCGGAACCTCGGTGGTCGAGTCGAGCGGGTTCGGCGAGTTGGTCGGCTCCGGAGCCATCGGGCCCATCGGGCCCGGGGCGATCGCGTCACCGGCCGGACCGAACGGGTCGTCGTCGGGACCGAAGCCCGGCGGCGGCGTACGCGGCGTGGTGCGCTCGTTGGGGCGCTCGAAGGTGCGGAACGCGCCGGTGTCGGTGCCGAACGGGCTGCCACCCTGGCCGCCCGGGTCGCGACGCGGCAGCTCGCCGGCGTCGGTGCTCGGGTCGAAGCGACCGTCGGGGAAGCGCGCGGCCAGGTCCTCGGCTTTGCGAACCGGCAGCATGTTGGACAGGAAGTTCTGCTGCTGGCCGCTGGGGCTCTGCTGCGGCGCCGGCGGCTGATTCGCGCCGAACGGGTCGCCACCGAACGGGTCTCCCCCGTACTGCGGCTGGCCACCGCTGAACTGCTGTGGCTGCGCCGGGAAGCTGCCCGTGCGCGCGGCCGGAGCCTCGAAGCCCGGGTCGCCCGGCATCGGCGGGACACCGCCGCCGTATGCGGGCTGCTGGCCCGTCTGCGGTCCGCTCTGACCGAAGCCGTTGTGCTGGCCCGAGTGACCGTTGGCACCCTGCTGCGGGAAGGCCGAAGCACCGCCGTTGGAGAGGTTGGGGTGGTTGGAGGCACCAGGCGTACGGCTCGGCAGGGCCGGAGGCGCTGCGGCTGAGGCCGCGGGCGCCTCGGGGGCCGGAAGAGCACCGACCGGCACGTCGTAGGGGTTGCCACCGGCGTACGGCTGGGCGTCGTAGGCGGGCATCCCGTACTGCATCTCGTAGGGGAGCTCGCCGGTGCCCGGGTAGGCGCCGGTCTGCTGGCCGTAGCCGCCCTGCTGGAAGGCGTAGGCGTCGAAGCCCTGCTGCTGGCCGGAGGGGGCCTCGGCGTGAGCGCCGACGATCGTGGTGACCGGCATCTCGACGCGCGCGACCACACCGCGGGGGCGGTTGGGAACGAGCTCGATGTAGAGACCGTGACGCGCCGCGAGGCGCGCGACCACGACCAGACCCATCATCCGGGCGACGTCGGCGTCGAGGCCGGTCGCACGGCGCAGCTTCATGTTGGCCGCGTCGAGCTCCTCCGGCGTCATGCCGATACCGAGGTCCTCGATCTCGACCAGCAGCGGCGCGGCAGGGCCGGCGCGGAAGGTGCGGATCGTGACCGCGGTGTCGGGCGGGGAGAAGTTGGTGGCGTTCTCGATCAGCTCCGCGAGCAGGTGCACGAGGTCACCCGCGATCGCACCCTCGAACTCGGCGTTCTCGTCGGAGTCGATGTCGACCCGGGCGAACTGCTCGATCTCGGAGGCCGCGGCACGGAGCACGTCGAGGACCGGAACCGGACCACGAGCCGCGTGGCCGATCTCGCCACCGGCGAGGACCAGGAGGGACTCGTCGTTGCGGCGCATTCGGGTGGCGAGGTGGTCCAGGCGGAACAGGTTGGCGAGGTCGTCGGGGTCCTGCTCGTTGGCCTCGAGCTGGTCGATGAGCTGGAGCTGACGCTCGACGAGGCTCTGCGAACGGCGGGAGAGGTTCATGAACATCTTGTCGACGTTCGTACGCAGCTCGGCCTGCTCGCCCGCCAGCCGGATCGCCTCGACGTGGACCGCGTCGAACGCGTC
>JALZDD010000508.1 GCA_030862715.1 Actinomycetota bacterium
GTCGAGCCATCCTCCCGCGCGAGCACCTCACGCGCCAGCGACGCGGCGGTCGCGGTGTCCAGATGAGCCAAAGGTTCATCCAGAACCAGGACCTTGTGCCCTGCAAGCAGCGACCTCGCCACCGCCAGTCTGGCCCGTTCGCCTCCCGAGACTTCGGCGGCGCCGTCCCCGAGCCTGGTCTGCATTCCGGCGGGGAGGGCATCGAGCCAGTCGCCGAGGTGGGCGCGGCGGATCGCCTGCTCGACCTCGTCGTCGGCGGCCTCGGGCCTGGCCAGGCGGACGTTCTCGACGAGGCTGGAGGCGAAGACGTGCGGGTCGTCGTCGACGAGACCCACGATCTTCCGTACGTCCTGTGGGTCCATGTCACGGATCGACCGGCCGCCGAGCGTGATCGCGCCGGTGTCCGGGTCGAGGAAGCGCAGCAGCAGCGCGGCCAGGGTGCTCTTGCCGGAGCCGGAGGGTCCGACGATGCCGATCCGCGCGCCCGGCTCGATGTGCAGGTCGGGTATCTCGACGCTGTGGCCGTCGCCCGGTCGGGCGGTGACATCGGTGATCGTGATCGTGGTGTCTTCGGTGGGCCGCTGGGGTTGCTCCGGGGCTTCGACCGCCGGCGTGCGGCTGGTGAGATCATCGAGACGCCGCTGCGCGGCCCGGGTGCGAGCCCTGGCCGCACCTGCGTCGGCGAGCGTCGCCGCGGGCTCGGCCAGCGCCAGCGGGACCAGGGTGAGCAGAGCGAGCATCGGACCGTCACTGACCGTGGCGTAGGCGGCGGTCGCCGCGACCGCCGCGCCGGCGGTGACCAGCACGATGGCCTTGGCCAGTGAGGAGGCCGACGCGGCTGTGGTGGTCGCCCTGGTGGCGGTGCCGGCCAGCTCGTCGAGCGTGTCGAGCACGGGCTCGCTCGCCTGCCACATCCGGCGCTCGGTCGCCGTCTGCGTCGCCTCCACCACCTGCTCGGACACCCTCGCTCGCACCGTGACCGAGATGTGCTCGGCACGTGCTGCTCCGGCGTACGCGATCCCGAAGGCGGCGCCCGCCGCCAGCACCGTGGTGGTGGTGAAGGCCGCGGCGACCGGGTCGATGAGCGCGGTCGCCAGGACCGCGAGGAGCGCCACGACGGCGTACTCCCGGATCGGCAGCCGCACCCGCAGCTCCTCGTCGAGCACCGCGTCGACATCGTCGACGACGCTGGCCAAGACGTCTCCTCGGCGGCCGGGAAGCGCGCCGGGCACCAGCGGCACCAGCGCGTCGTACATCTCCACCCGCCGCTTGGCCAGCAGCCGCAGCGCACTGTCGTGCGACCACAACCGCTCCAGGTAGCGCAGCACCGGCCGCGCGATCCCGAACGTACGCACCCCCACCATCGCGGCCACCAGCGTCAGGATCACCGGGTGGTAGGAGGCCTTGATGATCAGCCATCCCGCCAGCGCCGTCAGCGCCACCCCCGACGCCCAACTCAGCCCGCCGACCACCGCCGACCCCCACAGCGCCACCCGCGCCGAGCCGTCAGCTACGTCGGCCGAAGCGTCAGGTACGTCGGTCGAGACGTCAGCGGTTGCCGTCTCGACCGACGGGAGCGACGTCTCGACCGACGGGAGCGACGCCTCGGCCGGCGGAGTTTCGGCGGGCGGGGTTTCGGCAGAGAGGGTGATGACTTGGTCCGCGATGTCGATGAGAGCCTGGCGGTGGGCGACGAGGACTACGGCGCGGTCGCGGGCGAGGTCGGTGACGGTGTCGGCGATGATCCGCTCGGTGTCGGGGTCGAGATGGGCGGTCGGCTCGTCGAGGAGGACCCAGGAACGATCGGAGAGTACGACGCGGGCCAGGGCCAGCCGGGCTCGCTCGCCCGCCGAGAGGGAACGGCCGTCCTCGGCCAGGTCAGCGCCGAGCCCGCCGGGGAGGTCGGCGATCCGGTCGGCGAGGGCGACCCGCTTCAGGGCATGCCACAGGTCGCTCTCGGTCGCCTCCGGCGACCCCAGCCGCAGGTTGTTGGCGATCGTTCCGCTCACGAACACCGGACGCTGGGGCAGATAGGCGAACCGCCGCCGCCACTCCTCGCCTGCGGCGGGGGTCTGTCCGTCGAGCTCGACCGTGCCCTCGTACGTCTCGTGGAGGCCCGCGATCGTCGCCAGCAGCGTGGACTTCCCACAACCGCTCGGCCCCACGATCGCGGTGATCCCCCGCGCGGGGACCGTCGCGGAGACCGGCGCCAGCGCCGGCCGCTCGCGGTCCGGATAGGTCAGTCCAACCTCATCGACAGACATGCCGAGGCGTCGCTCCGGTCGGTCGAGTTGGCAATCGGTGACGTCTCGGCCGACGCGGGTGACGTCTCGCGAGGAGAGGTCCGCGGTGGCCTCGAGAGTCGCCGTGCCTTCGGCGGCCGCATGGAACTCGGTGCCGACGCGGCGAAGCGGCCAGTAGGCCTCGGGGGCCAGCAGCAGGACCACGAGCGCCGTCTGCAGGTCGACCGAGCCGGCGGCGAGCCGGACCCCGATGATCACCGCCACCAGGGCGACCGAGATGGTGGCGACCAGCTCGAGCACCGCCGAGGAGGCGAAGGCGATCTTCAGGGTCTCGAGGGTGCGACAGCGGTAGCGGTCGGTGATCGTGGCGATGACCCGCGACTGCGCGCCGGCTCGGCCGAAGGCGACCAGGGTCGGCAGGCCCTTCATCACGTCGAGGAAATGACCGGCCAGGGCCGACATCGCCCGCCACTGGCTGGCCGCCTGGTCACGCGTGGCCAGCCCGACCAGCACCCCGAAGATCGGGATCAGCGGCAGCGTGAGCCCCACGATCAGACCACTGAGCGGGTCGGTCCAGACGATCACCGCGAGCACCATGATGGGCAGCACGCACGCCAGCACCAGCGCCGGCACATAGCGGGTCAGGTACGGCTCGGCGGCGGAGACCCCGCGCGTGGCCAGCGCCGAGAGCGAACCCGAGCTCCCCGACCGGCCACGCAGGATCGCCCCGACCACCCGGCGTCGCAGGTCTGCCCCGACGACGCCGGCCGCCCGGGCTCCGGCCACGTCGGAGACGACCCCGACGAGTGCGCGCCCGGCGAAGACGGCCACGACCGCCAGGGCCCAGCCGCTCACCGACCCCGTGTCGCGGATCGCGGAGATGAGCAGTCCGGTGACGGCGTACGTCTGGGCGATCAGCAGCACCGCACCCAGCACTCCGGCGGCCACCACGACGGCCAGCGGCCGCCGGGCTACCGACAGCTGGGCTCGCAGTCGCGGGTCGTTCGGTCGCATCTCAATGGGCGGCGGGGATGTGATGGATCGAGATCCGCTTGCGGAAGATCCAGTACGTCCAGGCCTGGTAGCCCACCACGATCGGCGCGAACACCGCCGCGACGATGGTCATCAGCTTCAGCGTGTAGGGCGTCGCCGCGGCGTTCGTCGTGGTCAGCGAGTTGGCGACGTCCGTGCTCGAGGGCATCACGTCGGGGAAGAGCCCGGCAAAGAGCCCCGCCACGGCCAGCCCGATGGCGAGGAATGTGCCCGCGAAGGCGACCCCCTCACGACCGACGTACGCAGCTGCCAGCCCGCCAACGAGCGCGAGCGCCGCCACGACGAAGATCACGGCTGTGCCGAGATTGCCGGTCAGGCCCTGCGTCCAGACCAGGAACACGACGGCGAGCACGGCGGCGACGACACCAACACGGAGAGCCAGCGCACGAGCCCGGCCGCGGATCTCGCCGTCGGTCTTGAGGGCGATGAACAGCGCTCCGTGGGTCACGAACAGCGACAGCGTGACGAGTCCGCCGAGGAGGCCGTACGGGTTCAGCAGCGTCAGCGCCGTCCCGGTGAACTCGAAGTCGGCGTCGATCGGCACCCCCCGCACGATGTTGGCGAGGGCCACGCCCCACAGGAACGCCGGGACGTAGGACCCGAAGATCACCGCGCGGTCCCACCAGCCGGCCCAGGTGGCCGAGGGCCGCTGGTGTCGATACTCGAAGGCGACGCCACGCACGATGAGCGCGATCAGGATGAGGAAGACCGGCAGATAGAAGCCCGAGATCAGCGTGGCGTACCACTCCGGGAAGGCAGCGAAGGTGCCACCGATCGCGGTCAGCAGCCAGACCTCGTTGCCGTCCCAGACCGGGCCGATCGTGTTGATCATGACGCGCCGCTCGCGGTCGTCGCGGGCCAACACCGGCAGCAGCATCCCGACGCCGAAGTCGAAGCCCTCCAGGACGAAGTAGCCGATCCACAGGACGGCGATGAGGCAGAACCAGACAGTCGTGAGTTCCATCAGTCGTTCCTCAGTACGCGAAGTTCATCGGCTCGTCGGCATCCGAGTCGGAGCCGCGCAGGGTGGGGTCGGGTGGCTCGACGAACGGGTCCGGAGCCTTCTTCACATACTTGATGAGGAGGCCGACCTCGACGACGGCGAGCACCGCATAGAGCGCCGTGAACCCGAGCAGCGACATCCACACCTCCCAGGGCTCGACGCCCGGCGAGACACCCTGGGCGGTCGTCAGCACCCCGAAGACCACCCATGGCTGGCGGCCCATCTCGGTGAAGATCCAGCCCATCGAGTTGCCCAGCAGCACCATCACCGGCGCCGAGATCGCCAGCGCAGGCAGGAAGCGCCCGACCAGCCCTGTCGGCGTACGTCCTCGACGGGTCAGCCACAGGACCGCCAGACCGATGAGACCACCGACGACCCCCAGGCCCATCATCCAGCGGAAGGTCCAGTAGGTGACCGGGATGTTGGGGGTGTAGTCGCCGGGTGAGTAGTAGGTCGCGCCCGGCGTCGACCCGTAGGTCGCGCGGTACTTCTCCTGCAGGTCGTAGATGCCCTCGACCTTGCCGTCGAAGGTGCCGGTGCCGAGGTAGGAGAGCACGCAGGGCACCTCGAGCGCCCACTTCTGGTGCTTCCCGTCGCGGGTGCCGATGGTGAGGATCGAGAACGGCGCGCACGAGTCGGAGGTCTCCCACAGCGCCTCCGCGGCCGCCATCTTCATCGGCTGCACCTCGGTCATGATCTTGCCCTGTACGTCACCCGAGACCGCCACTCCGATGCCGGAGAAGACCATGATCCAGGCCGCGAGAACCATGCCGCGCCGGTGCATCGGGCGGTCGGCGTCGTTCTCCCCCGGCCGGCGCAGGTAGAGCCAGCCCAGGATGCCGAGCATGAAGGCGGCGGAGGTCAGGTAGGCGGCGAGGATGACATGTGGGAACGTGCCCAGTTGCACCTTGTTGAACATCACCGCCCAGAAGTCGGTGAGCTCGGCGCGGCCGGTGATCTCGTTGAACTTGTAGCCGACCGGGTGCTGCATCCAGGAGTTGGCCGCCAGGATGAACCACGACGACGCCAGGGTGCCGAGGTGCACGATCCACATGCACGCGTTGTGCAGCGCCCGCGGCAGCTTGTCCCAGCCGAAGATCCACAGGCCGAGGAAGGTCGACTCCAAGAAGAACGCGAGCAGCGCCTCGATCGCCAGCGGGGCCCCGAAGACATCCCCGACGAAGCGGGAGTAGTCCGACCAGGTCATCCCGAACTGGAACTCCTGCACGATCCCGGTGACCACACCGAGCGCGAAGTTGATCAGGAAGAGCTTCGCGAAGAACTTCGTCAGCCGAAGCCACTCAGGATTCTTCGTACGCAGCCAGATCGTCTCCAGCACGGCGACGAGCATGGTGAGTCCCACCGTGAGCGGGACGAACAGGAAGTGGTAGACGGTCACGATGCCGAACTGCCACCTGGCTAACTCCAGGACGCTGTCCACGCCGGTCACTATGTCACTGCCGCCACACGTGCCTCACCACCCCCTCCTGAGGGCATACGTTTCTTGTGAGCCACCGCACCTCGACCGGTCGCGGGCACAAAGAAGCCCGGCCGCCCTGGGCTCGAGGTCACGACCGCGGGGGGATGATCGCGACCTCGAGTCCGGGACGGCCGGGCTCTGTAGGTCTTCGTGCCACCAGGGCCGCATACAGATGGGGGAGCTGATGCGGCACCCTGGTGTCACTCAGTGGTGCAGGCCGAGGAGAACCTCAGCCCGTGAGATCACTATCTCATCATCTGCGCCCAGAGGTCGCGGTCGCAGGTGGACTGTTTACGTACTGTAAACAGGTAACCTGCGTATCAGTAGACCTAATACGCGGGCGATACAGCGTCCCCACAGAAAATCCGGTATGCATTTGGATGTACCTTGAGGTAGGGGGTGAGCATGTCGGATCGCGAAGGTGTCCTCGCGAGGGTGGTCGACGAGGTCATCGACTACGTCGGCGCGGGCCTGAGCGTCCACCTGGTGGGGCCCCGTGGATCCGGACGCAGCGAGCTCTGCTCCCTGGTCGCCAACCGGCTCGAGGACGACGGTCGCTCCGTGCTCCAGCTCAGTGGTCACCGCGCCTGGCAGAACGAGCCGTTCGCCGCGCTGACCGCCGCCGGCATCGGCAGCGCGACACCAACCGGCCCCCGTCGCACCATCGGCGAGATGACCACCGCCCTGAGCAAGCAGCTCGGCAACGGCACCGTCCTGGTGATCGACGACGCCGACGCGCTCGACACCTACTCGGTCGGCGCCCTGCGCAACATCCACCGCCAGCGACGCCTCCTCGCCGTGACCAGCAGCCGCCACCAGCACCCCGTCGCCGAGAACACGCTGATGCTCGGCATCGCCCCGTCGGTCCAGGTACGCTCCCCCGCGCTCGAGGTCGACGAGGTGCACGAGGTGTGCCGCGGGATCCTCGGCGGCCCGGTCGAGGCCGGCTCCCTGGCCCGGATCGCGATGGCGACCGGCGGCCTGCTCGGCCTGGTCCGGGCCATCGCCACCGTCGGACCGCGGGCCGGGGTGCTGGAGCAGCTCGACGGGCTGTGGCGGCTGCCGCGGCGTACGGGCTGGGCTCCTGAGCTGGCCTCGGCGGTCGAGCCGCTCGTCGCCGGTCTCGACCAGGACGTCTGGGACGGCGCGACCGCGCTCGCGGTGACGGGACCGGTGCCGCTGGACGAGGCCGAGAAGATGATCGAGCGCAACGTGCTCGACGCGCTCTTCGCCCACGGCCTGGCGAGGCACAGCGAGGACGGCCCGGGCAGCGGGGTCGTCGGCCTCTACCCGCCGCTCATCGGCGACTACCTGATCACCGAGGGCTCGGCCTTCGGGCTGGTGATCGCGCGCAACCACCTCGCCGCCGAACAACCGCTCCTCGACTACGCCACCCACCGGCCCCGCGGCGCCGACGCCGCCCTGCTCCACCAGCGCTCGCTGCGCCAGATGGCCGACGAGGTCACCCGTGCGCGCCGCTCCTGGACCGAGATGCCCTCGGCCGAGACCGCACTGCCGCTGCTGGTCGCGCTCCGCAACACGGCGGCGCCTCGCGACCAGATCGAGGAGGTCGAGCGGCGTACGCCACTGACCGACACTCAGGAGTCGGCGTGGATGCTGGCCTGGTTCGCCACCTGGAAGGCCGTGGAGCTGGGCGACCTGACCGCCGCCAAGGCCGTGCTCGACGACGGGTTGAAGCGGCTGCCCACCTTCGCCGCGACGCTGGAGGCGTCCCGCGCACATCTGCAGTTCCAGACGGAGTACGTCCCCGAGGTGCCCACGGTCGAGCCCGACCCGCGCGATACGGTCGGCCCCGAGATGCTCGGAGTCGTCGCCGCCGAACGCCTCCTCGCCGCCGGCATGGTCGAACAGGCGCGCAACCTGCTGGAGAGCCAGCAACCGCAGAACCCGGTCCCCGCCGGGCTGCACGCCTTCCTCGTCGGGCTCGCCGACATGCTCGGCGGCGATCTCGAACGCGGCATCGACTTTGCCCGCGAGCAGCTCGAGGCGGCCAACCAGAGCTCGAGCGCCATGCTCATCCAGGCCCACGCCTACCTGTGCGTGCTCGGCCTCAGCATCGCCGGCCGGCTGACCGAGGCGAGCCAGGCGGCGTTCCAGAGCCTCTCCTCCTCCAGCGTCGCGGCCTATCGCGACGTCGCCCACACCGGCATCCTGACCCTCGGCGCCGAGATCGCGATGGCACAGGGCCGCCCGGAGTACGCCCGCAGCCTCGCCTCCCAGATCGGCGGCGCGAAGGTCGCCTTCGGCCCCTGGCCCGGGATGGTGGCCAGCATCATGGCGCCCGCCAGCGGCCGGATGCCCAGCCTCAAGGAGCTGTGCGAGCTCGTCGGCCAGCGGCTGGACGCCGGCTACGTCACCGGCGGCATCTTCCTCGCCGTCGAGGCGGTCGAGCGCGGCGCCAACGAGAACAAGCACATCACCCGCGCCGCCAGCCTCGCCGCCGGCACCGAGAGCCCGCTGCTGCAGGGGATGGGGGCGTACGCCGCGACCACCGCCGCCGGCGACGTCGACGGCCTCCGCGAGGCGATCGTGAAGCTCGCCGACGCCGGCGCCCTCGTGTTCGTGACCAGGGCCGCGATCTCGCTGGCGATCCTGCAGCGCGAGGCCGGGGACCTGGCCGGCGCCGCCGAGACCCTCGACACCGCCTGGGAGCGCTCCGAGATCTCGGGCAGTCGAGCCGGCATGTTCCGCCGCGCGGCGACCCACATCGGCCTCTCCGGACGGGAGAGCGAAGTGCTCCGGCTGCTCCCCGAGGGCCCCACCACCGCGTCGTTGGCCGCGGACCTGGAGATGAGCACCCGCACCGTCGAGACCCACCTGCACAACATCAGCCGCAAGACCGGGGTCTCCGGTCGCGAGGACCTCGCCCGAGTGGCCGACACCTGGCTCCGGCCGGCGCCGAACGGCGACTACTCAGCAGGCGTCAGGCACTTCACCAACGGCTCGTAGAGCTCCTTGCTGGCCTTCTGATCCGCCTCCGAGAGATCCTCCGGGCTGATCTTGGAGACGTCCTCGGCATCGACCAGAAGGCGTACGGCCTCGTCGGAGAGGCCCGACTCGTAGTAGGTCCTCGCCAGGCACGCGGCCTGCTTCTCGGTCACCTGGTCGCCGCTGCTCTTGGCGATCTGTCCCTGGATGTCCTCGGCGCTGGGCCGGTCACCGCCACCACCGCCGCTGCTCTCGCCACCACCACATGCGGTCAGCGAGAACAGCGTGAGCAGAGAGGCCGCGGCGATGGCCGTCAGGCGATGCTGACTGCCTCGGGCTCCGCCTCGGCGGGTGTGGGGGGACGCGATCATGAGCACGCATCATGGCGTACGCGACCCTCCCCCGCCAGGGGAGGGTCACCGGCCTCAGGAGCTGGTCAGGAAGAAGAGCAGGTCCTGGCGGGTGAGGACGCCGACGGGCTTGCCGTCCTCGTGCACCAGCAGCGCGTCGGAGGAGCCGAGGGTGTGGGCGGCGTCGTGGGCGTCGGCGCCGGAGCCGATCGAGGGCAGCGGCGGAGACATGTGCTCCTCGACGGAGTCGGTGAGCTTGGCCTTACCGGTGAACAGCGCCTCCAGCAGGGTGCGCTCCGAGACCGAGCCCGCGACCTCGGCGGCCACGATCGGCGGCTCGGCACGGACGACGGGCATCTGGGAGACGCCGTACTCCTGCAGGATGTGCACCGCCTCGGCGATCGTCTCGCCGGGGTGGGTGTGGACCAGGTCGGGCAGCCGGCCGGACTTGCCGCGCAGCACGTCGCCGACGGTCTGCTTGGCCGCCTCGCCGATCGCGAAGCCGTACTGCGCGAGCCACTCGTCGTTGAACACCTTGGTCAGGTAGCCGCGCCCGGAGTCGGGCAGCAGCACGACGATCACGGCGTTCTCGCCCTCCGGCGTGCCGGCGAGCTCCGCGGCGAGCTGCTTGGCGGCGTACGCAGCCATGCCGGCGCTGCCGCCGACGAGCAGCTGCTCCTCGCGGGCGAGCCTGCGGGTGTAGGCGAAGGAGTCGGCGTCGGAGACCTCGATGATCCGGTCGGCGACATCGCGGTCGTACGTCTCCGGCCAGAAGTCCTCACCGACACCCTCGACCAGGTAGGGCCGTCCGCTGCCGCCGGAGTAGACGCTCCCGGCGGGGTCGGCGCCGATCACCTGGACATCCGGGTTCTGCTCCTTGAGGTAGCGGCCGATCCCGGAGATCGTGCCGCCGGTGCCGACACCGGCGACGAAGTGGGTGATCTTCCCCTCCGTCTGACGCCAGATCTCGGGTCCGGTCTCCTCGTAGTGGGAGCGCGGGTTGTTGGGGTTGGCGTACTGGTTCGGCTTCCAGGCCCCGGGCTGCGAGGCGAGCCGGTCGCTGACGTTGTAGTAGGAGTCCGGGTGCTCCGGCGGGACGGCCGTGGGCGCGACGACGACCTCGGCGCCGTAGGCCTTCAGCACGTTGCGCTTGTCCTCGCTGACCTTGTCGGGGCAGACGAAGATGCACTTGTAGCCCTTCTGCTGGGCGACCATCGCCAGGCCGACACCGGTGTTGCCGGAGGTGGGCTCGACGATCGTCCCACCGGGCTTCAGCTCACCGGACGCCTCGGCCGCCTCGATCATCCGAGTGGCGATGCGGTCCTTCACCGAACCGCCCGGGTTGAGGTATTCCACCTTGGCCAGAACCAACGGTCCCGCACCGGGTTCGGAGGCCCCGGCGCCGTCCAACGCACGCTCCAGCCGCACGAGCGGAGTGTTGCCAATAAGGTCGAGAAGCGAGTCCACGTACTCCATGCCGACAGCGTATGTCCACTAGGTGAGATCCCCTATATCCCGATACTGAGTGCCCGGTAATGGGCCGAAGACTTTAGAGTGGTCCCCGTGGCGAAGAAGAGTCTGGCACGCAAGACCGCGTACGCCGGCGGGGGTGTTCTGGCCGCGACGGCCGCGTTCGCCGGGGTCCTCGTCGCGGAAGCGGCGCTTGCCGTCAAAGCGACGCATCAGGTCAAGATGCCGGTGGCACCCTCCCCGACCGGGTGGTACGGAGCACGGCAACCGGGCCGGCCGATCAGCATCGCGCTGCTCGGCGACTCGAGCGCCGCGGGCTACGGGATGACCGAGGTCGAGGACACGCCGGGCGCCGTCCTCGCCTCCGGCGTCTCCGAGAAGGCACACCGGCCGGTGCGCCTGCACGACCTCTCCGAGATCGGCGCCAAGTCCTCCGACCTGCACCCGCAGGTCGAGAAGGCGATCGCCGCCGACGCCGACATCGCGGTCATCCTGGTCGGCTCCAACGACGTGATCCGCCGGGTGCGCCCGCGGGTCGCGGTGAGCCACCTCGCCCAGGCGGTCATCCGGCTCCAGGAAGCCGGGGTGACCGTGCTCGTCGGCACCGTTCCCGACCTCAGCACCGCCACCCCGATCCTGCCGCCGCTGCGGTCGATCATGCGGGCCTGGTCGATCCGCATCGCCGCCGGCCAGATCTTCCACGTCATCCGCGCCGGTGGCCACACGGTGTCGCTGGGTGACGTCCTCGGCCCGGCTTTCAAGGCCACCCCGGCGTTCTGGTTCGGCGCCGACCAGTTCCACCCCTCCGCGGCCGGATACCACGCCCTCGGCGAGGTGCTGGTGCCCCCGACGCTCTCGGTGCTGGGCCTCGTCGGCGACGAGGACGCCATCCTGGAGACCTACAACGGCAAGCAGGTGATGCCGCTGGCGGCAGCCTCGCTGCGCGCCGTCATCCGGCCAGGAACCGAGATCGACCCGGCCCCGCGCCCCCGTGGCCGCTTCGGCCGCAACTGGGCCCGTGCCCGTTCCTTCGAGAACGAGCAGCGCGAGCCTCGCCGCGGCGAGCGCCCCGACGAGACTCCCCCGATCGCCGAGCGCCACCACGCCCAGCGCTGACGACGAACAAACCGCCCCGCTCCGGAAGGAGCGGGGCGGTTCTGTTGGTTCGACTGATCAGTCCTGCTGGAAGATCGCCAGCAGGCGGAGCAGGTTGGTGTAGATCCATACGAGGCTGACGGTCAGGCCGAAGACGGCGCGCCACGACTCGCGCTCAGGGAGCTGGGCGCGGATGCCCTGCTCGATCTGGTCGAAGTCGAGGATCAGCATGAACACACCGAGCGCGAGGCCGGCGATGGCGGTGATCATGCCGAGCGTGCCGAGGCCGAAGAGGCCGAAGCTGGCGCCGAACATGCCGAGCACGAGCTCCATCAGGCTCAGACCCACCATGCCGAACATGGCGGCGATCACGAAGGTGCGGAACTTGGCGCCGACCTTGATGTTGAAGAACTTGTACGCAGCCAGGGTGCCCGCGAACGCGGCGAAGGTGCCGATCACGGCCTGGACGACGATGCCGCCGCCGATCATGGCGTCGAAGACCTTGCTCAGCCCGCCCAGGGCGATGCCCTCGGCAACCGCGAAGGCCAGGACCAGCGCCGGGCTGACCACTCGCTTGAACGAGTTGACCAGGGACAGGATGAAGGCAGCACCGGCACCGAGGGTCGCAGCCATGTAGAGCGGCGCGAGACTGGCGGTGGAGTTGATGTCGGGGGTCATGACCCACGTCGCGATAGCGGCGAGGAAGACCACGCCGAGCGTGATCGCACCCTTCTGCACCACCGAGTCGATCGTCATGGGGGCGCCCGTGGTGGGAGCCGCGGGGCCGCCGGTCGACCACTGGCTCGGGTCCTGCCCGTAGCCGGCGTAGGACGCGCCGTTGCCACCGTAGGTCGCGTTGCCGTAGGCGTTCTGCGACGGCTGCCCGAAGCCCTCTGCCCTACGGAACACCGGGTTGTTGCTCTGCATTTGGGGGTCACTCCTCGAAAGCGACTGGAAAGGTTCCGCCACGGTGGCGGCTCCTACGGCCAGCGTACCGGCCCTGTGTCTCACTCAACGTCCGGGACAACCCCGATGTTCCGGAGATCGCAGGAGTGCCCCGGGTGGGACTCGAACCCACAACTGGACGATTTTAAGTCGTCATCCTCTGCCAGTTGGGACACCGGGGCGAACAGCCAGACCTTAGCGTCATAAGTACGTCTGCCGCTGGTGCAGAGCGTGGGCGCCGGCGACGCGGTCGATGAAGAGCAGGCCGTTGGTGTGGTCGATCTCGTGCTGCAGGCAGCGGGCCTCGAAGGCGTCGGTGACGATCTCGACGGTCTCGCCGGTGACCGGGAGCTGGCCGCGTACGGTCAGCCGGGAGGCCCGCTTCACGTCGCCGGTCAGATCGGGGACGGACATGCAGCCTTCGCGCGCCTTCTCGTTGCGGCTGGCCTCGATGACCTCCGCGTTGCACAGGACGTACGTCCCGTGGTGGGTCTTGGTCTTGACGTGCGTGGAGACGTCGACGCAGAAGACCCGGGCCGAGACCCCGACCTGGTCGGCGGCCAGGCCGACGCAGCCGGGCGATACCCGCATGGTGGCGATCAGGTCGGCGGCGAGCTGGACGATCTCGGGGGCGGCGGGGTCCACGTCCTTGCCTGGCACGGAGAGGACCTGCGCGGGAGCGCGTACGACCTCGAGGACGCTGCCCTCGACCCCCAGCTCGGCCTCGGTCCAGGCCGCGACTCGTTCGTTCACGCTCACAGGTCGTCGGCCTCGATCGGCCGCAGGGTGGCGTCGACGCCGAGCTCCTGGGTGACCCGCTTGATCGACGCCTCGAGCACGGAGACGTCGGCGTCCGCCGGCAGCTCGAGCTCGGCGACGACGACATAGAGATCCCCGGAGAGACGGGTGGTCAGGTCGGTGATGTTGCCGCCGATGGCGGCGATCTCGGCGGTCACCGTGGAGACGATGCCTGGACGGTCACCGCCGTGGACGGAGAGCACGAAGAGCTGACCGGCGCCGGCCGGCGCCTGCTCCTCGGGGAGCTCGTAGACCGTGACCGTCAGGGTGCCGTCGGACGCGATCGGCTCGAGATCGGCCTGGATCGCCTCGGTGGTCGCCTCACCCGCGCAGAGCAGCG
>JALZDD010000509.1 GCA_030862715.1 Actinomycetota bacterium
ACGTCGAGGCGTACGACGAAGTCCAGGGTGTCGCGGTAGAAGGTGATGGCCTTGTCCTGGTCGGCCGTGGTGATGCCGACGGTGCGGATGCCGGTGATGGTGCTCATGAGGATTCCTCTCGGTTCGGGTCGTACATCTGAGATCCCGGGGTGGTCAGGGTCTCCCCCGTCTCCAGCCACGTCTTGAGGCCGGACAGGATCATCGGCCAGCCGCCGTAGAGCTCCGGGGGCGCGTCGCCACGCAGCTGGTCATGGGTGACGGTGAGGCGACAGGAGTCGCCGACAGGCTCGATCTCCCAGGTCACGCGCGTGGTGCCCTGCTCCTCGGCAGCGTCGGACCACAGCGTGCGCATCGACTGCACGAGCCGTGTCGGCGGCTCCACGACGACGTTCTCGCCCTCCGCGAGCGGTCCGTCCGCGCCCGGGTGGACCATCGTGAATCCCGATCCCGGAGTCCAGTCGGAGTGGACGCCGGCGCCGAAGTGGTACTTCGCGCGGATCTGCGGATCGGTGATCGCCTCCCACAGGCGCTCCGGCGTGGTGCGGATGTAGATCTCGAAGACTTTCTCCATCGTTCCCTCCAGGTCTCGTTTCAGCTCGGCGAGGCCACTCGCCCAGGTCTCGGTGTATTTCGTCACCCAGCGGTCGTGGATCTCGCGTATCGGCACGACGTTGAGGAAGTGGTGCTTCTCGCGTCCCTTGCGCACGACGACCACGAGGCCTGCTTCCTCCAGGATCGCCAGGTGCTTGGCCACCGCCGGGCGGGTCATCGAATGACGGCTCACCAGCGAGGACAGCGTCTGCCCGTCCTCCTGCAGCAAGGCGTCGAGCAGCGCCCGCCGAGTCGGGTCACCAAGGGCTCGAAACACCTGCTCCATAGAGCCAGAATAGGAAACCATTTGGTTTCATGTCAATGGCTTCGCCTGATTACTGGCGACAACAACGGGGTCGGCGCCCACGTGCGATCTCAATCAATCGAGATGTCCAGAGGCGTAGACTTGAACGCATGACGCAGACAGTTCCGGGATTCGACCGGCTGACCGTAGAGCCCGACAAGCTCGGTGGTCAGCCGTGCATTCGCGGCTATCGGTTTGGGGTCGAACAACTCCTCGAGCTCTTCGCGGCCGGAATGACCTTCGAGGAGATCCGGGAGGACTTCCCGTTCCTCGAGCCAGAAGATGCCCAGCAGGTCTTCGCCTACGCCGCCGCGCTCGCGCAGCGTGACTTCTACCTTCCTCTGCAGGAATCTGCGTGAGACTGCTTCTGGACCAGAACCTGCCGTACTCGATCACCAAGGCGCTTGCCGCCGATTGCGATGTCGTCCACACCGAGGACGTCGCGCTTCAGCAGGTTACCGATCCCGAGATCTTCTCCTACTGCGTAGCGACCGAACGTGTCTTGGTCACGGCCGACAAGAAGCTCACGAAGTTCCTCGCGTCCTCGAGGGCGAGCGCCCCGAGCGTGGTGATCCTCCGCGGCTTCCTGCCCCACAAAGACGTTCTGGCTGCGACGCTGCTCCGCCATCTTCCGCAGATCGAAGAAGCGATCGGCTCGGTCGGCGACGCCGTGTTCTCCATCGCTCCTGATCGCCCAGTCCGGGTACAACGACTGCCGCTCGGCATCGCTGCACCCGTCAAGGAGTAACGGACTCATCCTGCGCCGCTGGTCTCCGCTGGCGAGAGCAGAACGGTCACTTGAGTACGCCTGCGACCGCGCCGAACGTCGCCACGAAGAGGCCGAGGGTCGCAACCTGCTGCTGGGGACCGCTGAACCAACCGCGAAACGCGTTGCGAGCGGTGTCGAGCCGAGTGAGGGCACGGACGCGCTGCCACTTGTGCTGTTGGAAGGTGCAGCCACCGAGGAGACCGTATGAGTTGTTGCGACAGGCGTTCCCGTCCCGGTTCTTCGCCCCGCACGAGGTCGGCACTCTGAAGAGCAACCATACGAAGCACAGCAGGAACGCCGACGACAACACGAGTGGTCCGACGTCGAATCCGAACAACAAGAGCACCGCACCCGCAAGGAGCAGATAGCCCCAATAGCGGCGTACGAGCCGAGACGTCTTCTTCCCCATGACAGCGGCCTCCCGAGATGTGGTCTCTGCCCTTCAAGGCTAGCTTCCGTTCTTCTCCTGAGTTCAGGCTTCTGGCGAATCCATCAGCGGTTCTCGATTGCGCCTTACACCTGGTCGGCGAAGATCTCCGCGACGCGGCCGCGTGCGGCGAGAAGTTCGTCGTGACAACGAACGGGCCCATGGGTGCGTGGTCGCCCCGGGCGAATGAAAATTCGTTCGCCCGGAGCACCTCAGCCGACGACTTCCGCCCGACCACCGCTGTGCACACTGACGCGCCGCGCCGCGGAGGCGCGGCGGATCCAGCGGCGGTCGTGGGTGACGGTGACGACGACGCCGGGGTGGGCGTCGAGGGCGTCCTCGAGCTCCTCGACCAGCTCGGGATCGAGGTGGTTGGTCGGCTCGTCCAGAAGCAGTACGTCACCAGGGTCTGCCAGTGCGATCGCGAGGTCGAGGCGGCGACGCTGCCCGACCGAGAGAGCCCGCACCGGGCGGCCCATCTCCTCCTCGCGCAACAGCCCGAACCGCCGCAGGCGCTCGACGGCGTCCTCGCGGTGGATCCCCACCGTGCGGGCGAACACACCGACAACCGAGCCCGTAGGTGGCGCGGCGACGTCCTGGCGGAGCCAGGAGACTCGCACTCCCGGGGCGCGCTCGACGGTTCCCGAATCCGGCGCGAGCTCGCCGACCAGCAGCCGCAGGAGCGTCGTCTTGCCCGCCCCGTTCGGTCCGGTGACCAGCCAGCGGTCCCCGGCACTCAGTGACCACTCGGTCATCCGCAGCCGGGCACCGGCATCACGGCGTACGTCACGAAGAGCGATGTAGGGCCCGTCGGCCGGCGACGCGTCGGACCCGAGGTCAGCAGCGAACCGGAGCGGCTCAGGTGGCGGCGCGACGGGATCGGCCCGGAGCCGGGCGACACGCTCCTTCGCCATCCGGATCCGGCCCATCGCGCCGTGGTCGCGGCTGCGCGCGCGGAAGGCGCCGTGACCGAATCCGTCCAGCTCGAGCTTGCGCGGGATCGCGGAGAGCCGAAACGCGTTCGCCGCGACAAGGGCCTCGTTGCGGGCCAGGTCGGCCTTCCACTCCTCGTGCCGTTCGGCCTGGCGGCGCCGCTCGGTCGCGCGCGCTACGAGGAAGCCGGCGTAGCCGTTGCCGTAGCGGCGCAGCCCGCCGTCGCGTACCTGGACGATGTCACAGGCATTCCCTTCGAGGAAGGCGCGGTCGTGAGTGACGACCACCATGGCTCCGTGGTGTGCGTCCAGCCGCGATTCGAGCCAGGCCAGGGCCGCACCGTCGAGGTCGTTGGTCGGCTCATCGAGCAGGAGCAGCTCTGCGTTGGCCGACAGTGCCACGGCGAGAGCAAGCCGGGCGCGCTCGCCTCCGGAGAGCCCATCGACCGGTCGCCCCCGGTCGACCGCGCCCAGACCGAGCTGGTCGAGCGCGGCATCGACGCGCCGGTCGACGCCGTAGCCGTCGCGGGCCTCGAACCGGTCCATCAGCTCGCCGAGCTCCTCGAGCAGCGCCGGCTGATCCTGGTCATCGGCGTTGGACAGGCGCTCAGCGCAACGCTGGATGCGCGACTCGAGCGCGCGCAGGTCCGCGAGCAGGAGGTCGACGGCATCACGCACCGTCGCCCCGGCCGGGAACCGCGGTTCCTGGGCGGCATGTGCGATGCCACCAGGGATGACGACGCGGGTCTCGCCAGCAACCGGCGTCACAGCACCGGCGAGCAGGTCGAGCAGGGTCGATTTGCCAGCACCGTTGTCACCGATGACGGCGAGCCGATCGGAAGCACCCACAGCGA
>JALZDD010000516.1 GCA_030862715.1 Actinomycetota bacterium
TCGCCCTCGCCGTCGGGCGCGGGCTGAGCAACGCCGAGATCGCCAAGGAGCTCTACCTCTCGATCCCGACCGTCAAGGCGCACGTCTCGCGCCTCTTCGACAAGCTCGGCGCCACCAACCGCGTCCAAATCGCGATCACCGTGCACGACGCCGGCCTGGTCTGAGCCGCTCGCCTCACCGGCCACACGCGTCACAACGCTCGGGTTGTTCCTGCACTTCTCGGGTGTTGCAACGCCTGAGAAGTGCAGGAATACCCGGTTAACCGGGTATCCCTACCCGACATCAAACCTCGTAGACAGCGCCCGTCGCCGCCAGCTCGGTCGGCCCGTCGTACGCCGAGCGAGCCTCGCGAAGAGCGTCGGCGGAGTCGTGCCAGGGCGGGACGTGGGTGACGACCAGCTTCTTCACATGAGCCTTGGTGGCGTACTCCCCCGCGTGGACGCCGGTGATGTGCACCCCGGGCGGGTTGTCGACGCCGTCGCGGAAGGCTGCCTCGCAGACGAACAGGTCGGCGTCGGTGGCGATGTCGAGCAGGGCCTCGGTCTCGGCGGTGTCGCCGCTGTAGGCGATGACCTTGCCGTGCGCCTCGATCCGGAGCCCGTACGCATCGACCGGATGCTCCACCGCCGTCGGGGTGATCACGAACGGTCCGAGATGGATCGGCCCGGTGTAGGTCGAGAACGCGAACTCCTCGCGCATCCCGGGGCGCTTGGGCAGGTCGTAGGCCTTCGCCAGGCGCCGGCCGGTGCCCTTGGGGCCGTAGACGGGGATCGGGGGCTGCGGGCCGGTGGGGTGCCACTTGCGGAGCACGTAGTAGGAGGTCATGTCGACGCAGTGGTCAGCGTGCAGGTGCGAGAGCAGGACCGCGTCGATCAGCAGCGGGTCGATGTAGCGCTGCAGGACCCCGAGTGCGCCGTTGCCCATGTCGAGCACGATCCGCCACGTACGTCCGGCCTCGTCGTCGGCCTCGACGAGATAGCAGGAGGCGGGGCTGTCGGGCCCGGGATAGGAGCCCGAGCATCCGATGACGGTCAGCCGCATCCCGGAGGTCATCCCATCCCTCCGGCGAACTGCTGGGCAGCCGCGAGCTCCGGTCCGAGGAACCGCGCGCCGATCGCCTTGAACTCGGCAGGGTTGCCGGTGGTCAGGAACGTATAGGTCGGCTCGCCGCCCTCGCGCATCAGGTCGTGCTCGGCGAGGACGCGGTAGATGTCCTTCGCCGACTCCTCGGCACTGCTGACCAGCGTCACGTTGTCGCCCATCACATAGGAGATCACACCAGTCAGGAGCGGATAGTGGGTGCACCCGAGGATCAGCGTGTCGACCCCGGCGCTGGTCAGCGGGTCCAGATATTCGTGCGCCGCGGCCAGGAGCTCGTCGCCGCCGGTGATGCCGGCCTCGACGAACGGGACGAACTGGGGGCACGCCCGGGTGTGCAGCGAGACGTGCGGAGCCGCAGCGAAGGCGTCGTCGTAGGCCATCGACTCGGCCGTCGCATGGGTGCAGATGACCCCGATACGACCGGTGCGGGACGCCGCGACGGCGCGGCGGGTCGCCGGCAGGATGACCTCGACGACGGGCAGCGGCTTGTAACGTTCCCGGGCATCGCGCAGCATCGCGGCCGAGGCCGAGTTGCACGCGATGACCAGCGCCTTCACGCCCTGCACGACGAGATGGTCGAGGCACTCCAGGGCGTACTCGCGCACCTCGGCGATCGGCTTGGGCCCATAGGGCGCGCGGGCTGTGTCGCCTACGTACAGGATCGACTCGTGAGCGAGCTGGTCGATCACCGACCGCGCGACGGTGAGTCCGCCGAAGCCCGAGTCGAAGATCCCGATCGGGGCGTCGCGGTCGGGCTGGGCTGAACCCAGGGGCGAGGGCGAACCCAGGGACGAGACGGACTGCACGATCGTCAAGGCTAGGCCCAACCTCCGCGATTTCGCAGCGGCGGGGGTCACTTGTCACATACCCGAGATCCATCTCACGTTCACGTACGCCGAACTCGACTCGGTCGCTGGACGTTCGCTGAACGTTCGCCCGTGGCGCCGGCGGTCACAATTAAGGTGTGCCGGTGCGTCGCCTCTTCCCTCTCGTCTCCCTCGGCATCTTCGTCGTCGTGGTGCTCGTCGTCGCGTTCACCGCGCTACCCGACCACGACGGGGACGGTGGCGGCGGCGAACGCAAGGTGCGTGAGGCCACCCAGGTCGACCGCAAGGTGCTCGCGATCTCGATCGACGGGCTCAACCCCGATGCGCTGGCGAAGCTGGGTCCGGCGAAGACGCCCAACATCCACCGGCTGATCGACGAGGGCGCCTCGACGCTCAACGCCCGCACGGCCTATGAGAAGAACATCACCCTGCCCAACCACACCAGCATGGTCACCGGCGATCCGATCAACGCCGACGACGGCGGCCACGGGGTCACCTGGAACGTCGGCGACCCATCGAAGTCGATCTCGAAGAACGAGGAGTCGGTGTTCACCGCCGCCCACGAGGCCGGGCTCAGCACCGGGGTCTTCGTGACGAAGCAGAAGTTCGAGCTGTGGCAGCGGGCCTGGGAGGACGACATCGACCTCTACGTGCCGATCGACGACCACGACGAGCTGGTCCCGGAGGCCGCGGAGGATCTCGCCGACGAGCAGCGCGACCTCACCTTCGTACATCTGTCCCTTCCCGACGCCGCCGGGCACGCCTCGGGCGGGATGTCGCCGGAGTACCTGGAGGCCGTCGAGAAGTCGGATGCCCAGGTCGGCGAGTTCCTCGACGTCATCGACGCCGACCCGGGGCTGAGGAAGGAGCTCGACCTCGTTCTCACCGCCGACCACGGCTTCAAGCCGGGCGTCACCAACCACTCCGAGAAGGTCTACGAGAACTTCCGGATCCCGTTCATCGTGTGGGGGCCGGACGCCGGTGCCGGCACGGACCTCTACGAGCTCAACAGCGACGACTACCGCGACCCCGGCAAGGACCGCCCCGACTACGACGGTCCTCAGCCCGTACGCAACGCCGATCTCGGCAACCTGGCTCTGGATCTCCTCGGCCTCGGCCCGATCGGGACCAGCGACATCGGCGAGAAGCAGACGCTCGACGTCAAATGACGTTTGCCGTAACCGTCCACGAGCACACACGTCCCTGGGGTACGTTTCGAACGTAACCTCCCCAAGGAGCGTGCGATGTCAGTCAGCCGGATGGCTCGGGCAGCTTTACGCAGGGATCGTCGTGCTCGGCGGGTCACGATCATCGGCGCCGGCATCGGCGGCCTGACCCTCGCCGTCGCTCTGCGCCGCCTAGGTGTCGAGGTCGAGGTGTACGAGGCCGCGACCGATCCGCGCCCCACTGGAGACGCCGTGCTGCTCCCGGCCAACGCGACCAGACTCCTGGATCGCATCGGGCTCGAGCCCGATCTCGGGGAGGCGGCGGCGACCGTCGACGGCTGGGTCTGGCGCGACGGCCACACCGGCGCCGCGATCGGCCGGGTGCTCTCCGCCGCGGAGTATGCGGACCGCGCCGGAGCGCCCTGCTACGGCATCGGTCACGCCGACCTGCACGCGCTCCTGAGCCAGGCGTACGGCACCGACGGGCTCCGCCTCGGCCACCGTCTGGTCGATATCACCGATGACGGGGACGGGCCGGCGCTGCTGGAGTTCGCCGACGGCGAGTCGGTCGAGGCCGACCTGGTCATCGGCGCCGATGGCGCCGCATCGATGCTGCGCGAGCACGTCGTCGGCTATGACGACGCCCAGTTCTCCGGCTGCATCGCCTGGCGCGGGATCGTTCCGCGCTCGCAGCTCACCCTGCTCCCCGACCCCGGCCGCGTGCAGGTGTGGACGGGGGCCGACGGTCACCTCATGCATCATCCGGTCGGCAACGGCGACCACGCGTTCCTGCTGGTCAAGCGGCAGCTCGGACCGTGGGCACCGGACTCGTGGTCCTGGCCGGCCGCCCCGGACGAGCACGTGCATGCCTACGCCGGCTGGCACCCGGCCGTGGTCCAGATGATCTCGGCGGCACCGTGCTCGGAGCACTGGGGACTCTTCCACCGTCCGCCCCTGGCGAGCTGGTCACGCGGCCGCGTCACGCTGCTCGGCGACGCCGCTCACCTGATGCTCCCCCACCACGGCCAAGGTGCCGCCCAGGCGATCGAGGATGCGATCGTCCTCGCCGACTGCCTCGCCGGCGACGACTGGGACCGCGCCCGCACGACCTACGAGGTACGCCGCCGCGACCGCACCCGCCGGATCCAGATCGCCTCCTTGGCCGCTGCCGACGTGCTCCATCTCCCCGACGGTCCCCGCGCCCAGGCCCGCAACAAGCGGCTCGGGTCAGGCGATGCGTACGAGCGTCATCTCGCCTGGATCCACGACCACGACGTGGCCGACCCCGGCCACCGCCCATAACTCCGGGGGCCGCTGCCGCGTTGCCCAGGAGTGAGAGCCTTCCTCGGACGCAAGGGGATCCTGGCGCTCGGCATCTGGGCGGTGTACGCATCGGCCATCGCCGTAGCGCTGGTGCAGCTCGGCGCCGAGCCTCAGGCCGGCAGCGTCTGGTTGGGGCGTCCAATGGCCCCCGGCAGCCCCGCCGCCCTCATCGAGAAGCACGACTGCTGGAGTGCCGAGGCCCCACGCGACATGAACGGCAGGCTCCCCGGCCACGCCATCGTCGCCACCGGCCCCGCCCCGCGCTACGTCGACGCCCACCTCACCGGCAAGGCCCTCGACCAGGTCTTCTCCGGCGAGGACCACGGTCTCGTCGTCTACGCCTTCTGCCGCTGATCAGGCCCAGAGCTGGCCCTCGAGGCCTTCCTCGGCGTCGTCGATGGTGCCTTCGTACGCCCCGGTGGAGAGGTACTTCCAGCCGCCGTCAGCGACGACGAAGGCGATGTCGGCCTTCTCGCCGGCCTTGAGGGACTTGGCGGCCTGGGCGAGGGCGGCGTGGAGGATGGCGCCGGTGGAGATACCGGCGAAGATGCCCTCCAGCTCGAGGAGCTCGCGGACGCGGCGTACGGCGTCACGGGGGCCGACGGAGAAACGGGCGTCGATCAACGAGGCGTCGTAGAGCTCGGGGACGAAGCCCTCGTCGAGATTCCTGAGCCCGTAGACGAGCTCGCCGTAGCGCGGCTCGGCGGCCACGATGCGTACCTCCGGCTTGGCGGCGCGGAAGAAGCGGCCGACGCCCATGAGCGTCCCGGTCGTGCCCAGCCCGGCGACGAAGTGGGTGATCGAGGGGAGGTCGGCGAGGAGCTCGGGGCCGGTGCCCTCCTCGTGGGCGCGCGCGTTGGCGGCGTTGCCGTACTGGTAGAGCATCTCCCAGTCGGGGTGCTCGGCGG
>JALZDD010000517.1 GCA_030862715.1 Actinomycetota bacterium
CACTGGGACGAGCTCAACGGCGGCCAGCCGGTGCTGCGGTCGCAGCACGGCGACAAGGGCGTACGCGACCCGTTCATCATCCGCTCCCCGGAGGGCGACAAGTTCTACCTGATCGCCACCGACCTCAAGATCCACGGCAACGGCGACTGGGACGCCGCCCAGCGAAGCGGGAGCCGTTACATCGAGATCTGGGAGTCCACTGACCTCGTGAACTGGTCCGAGCAGCGACACGTCCGCGTGTCCTCGCCACAGGCCGGGAACACCTGGGCGCCCGAGGCCTACTACGACGAGGGGATCGGCGCGTACGTCGTCTTCTGGGCCTCCAAGCTCTACGACGAGTCCGACCCCGAGCATGCCGGCAACACCCACAACCGGATGGTCTACGTCACCACCAGGGACTTCCGGACCTTCAGCGAGCCCCAGGTGTGGATCGACCCGGGCTACTCGGTGATCGACTCCACCGTCGTCGAGCACGAGGGGACCTACTACCGGTTCACCAAGGACGAGCGGAACAACACCTCCACCACGCCCTGCAGCAAGTTCATCGTCGAGGAGAAGGCCACCTCGCTGCTCGACCTTGACTGGAGCTTCGTCGCGGAGTGCATCGGCAAGGCGACGACCGACAACCCGGGCATCGACCGCGGTGAGGGCCCAACGATCTTCAAGTCCAACACCGAGGACAAGTGGTACCTGTTCATCGACGAGTTCGGCGGCCGCGGGTACGTGCCGTTCGAGACCACCGACCTGGACTCGGGATTCTTCCGGATCTCCAGCGACTACCAGCTTCCCAGCCGCCCCCGCCACGGGACCGTTCTGCCGGTGACCAAGGCCGAGCTGGACCGCATCCGCACTGCCTACCGCGTGTTCTGAGGAGACCATCGTGCACAGAATCCGTCTGCTGACCGTCCTGTCCGCCGCCACCGTCCTCGCACTGCCCCTGGCCTACGCCGCGCCCAGCCTCGGCGCGGACCGACGAGCCGCTGCGCCCGATCCCGACTACACGATCACGGCCCACGCCGGTCAGTCCGGACCCGAGATCAGCGACTCGATGTACGGCGTCTTCTTCGAGGACATCAACTACGCGGCCGACGGCGGCCTCTACGCCGAGCTGGTGCGGAACCGGTCCTTCGAGTTCCTCCCGGCCGACAACCGCTCCTACACCGGGCTGACCGCCTGGACCCCGCGAGGCGTCGCCGGAGGCAGCGGCACCGCGACCCCCGTCAACGACGGCTCCCGGCTCAACGAGCGCAACCGCACCTATCTGCAGCTATCCCTGGCCAACACGGCCGGCGGCACGTACGGCGTCTCCAACGGCGGCTGGAACAACGGTGTCGCGCTCGAGGCGGGCAAGAGCTACGACTTCTCGGTCTGGGCGCGCTCGGACACCGCCGGCGGTACGCCGCTGACCGTGTCGCTGCGCGACGAGTCCGGCGCCACCTCGTACGCCGATCCGGTCCGAATCCAGGTGAACGGCGACACCTGGAAGAAGTACGCCGGCACCTTCACCGCGAGCGCCAAGACCGACTCCGCACGCCTGTGGCTGCAGGGGGAGGGTGTCGGCACCCTCCGCCTCGACATGGTCTCGCTGATGCCCGAGGACACCTTCATGGGCCGCGAGAACGGGCTGCGCAAGGACCTCGCCGAGAAGATCGCGGCGCTCGAGCCGGAGTTCGTCCGCTTCCCGGGCGGCTGTCTCGTCAACACCGGCAGCATGTCCGGCTACGACGCCGCCTCCGGCTGGCAGCGCGCCCGGTCCTACCAGTGGAAGGACACCGTCGGCCCGGTCGAGGAGCGCGCGACGAACGCCAACTTCTGGGGCTACAACCAGTCCTACGGACTGGGCTACTACGAGTACTTCCAGTTCGCAGAGGACGTCGGGGCGATGCCGCTGCCGGTCGTGCCGGCGCTGGTCACCGGCTGCGGCCAGAACCGGGTCACCGACGACGAGGCCCTGCTGCAGCGCCACATCCAGGACACCCTCGACCTCATCGAGTTCGCCAACGGCCCGGTCGACTCCGAGTGGGGTGCCCTGCGTGCGGAGATGGGACATCCGGAGCCGTTCGGACTCACCCATCTCGGCGTGGGCAACGAGGAGAACCTGCCGGCGGAGTTCTTCGAGCGGTTCGAGAAGTTCCGCGCGGCCATCGAGGCGCGCTACCCGGAGATCACGATCATCAGCAACTCCGGCCCCGACGACCAGGGCGCGCTCTTCGACCAGCACTGGGCGCAGAACAGGGCCGCCGGTGTCGACATGGTCGATGAGCACTACTACAACTCCCCGACCTGGTTCCTGCAGAACAACGACCGCTACGACAGCTACGACCGCAACGGGCCGAAGGTCTTCCTCGGCGAGTACGCCTCCCAGGACAACAAGCTCTTCAACGCGCTGTCCGAGGCGGCGTTCATGACCGGTCTCGAGCGCAATGCCGACGTCGTGCAGCTCGCCTCCTACGCTCCGCTGCTGGCCAACATCGACCACGTGCAGTGGCGTCCGGACATGATCTGGTTCGACAACGACCAGTCCTGGAGCTCTGCGAGCTACGAGGTCCAGAAGCTGTTCATGAACAACGTCGGTGACCGGGTCGTCCCCAGTGAGGCGACCGGCAAGGTGATCGAGGCGAAGCCCATCACCGGCGCCGTCGGCCTCTCCACGTGGGCCACCTCCGCGGCGTACGACGACGTGTCGGTCACCGCACCCGATGGGACCGAGCTGTTCGCCGACGACTTCGAGGACGGCAACGCCGAGGGCTGGAGCTCTGTGGCCAACAGTGGGACCTGGTCGGTCGTCGACGGCGCCTATACCCAGACGGACGCGACCGCCCAGAACACCCTGGTCAAGGGCTCGGACATCACCGCGAGCGACTACGACATCAAGCTCAAGGCCAAGAAGCTGTCCGGCTCCGAGGGCTTCCTGCTCGCGTTCGGGGTGAAGGACTCCGGCAACCTCTACTGGTGGAACATCGGCGGCTGGAACAACACCCGCACCGTCGTCGAGAAGGCCACCAACGGCGGCAAGGAGACCCTGGTCGCCCGCGAGGGCCACTCGGTGGAGACCGGACGCACCTACGACGTACGGATCGAGGTTCGGGGCACCCACGTCCGGCTCTTCCTCGACGGCCAGCTCTTCCAGGAGTTCGACGACGACCAGGTCACCGAGCCGTTCGCGCAGGTGGTCACCCGTGACGAGGCGACCGGCGAGCTGCTCGTCAAGGTCGTCAACGCCCAGGCCGAGCCGGCGGTCACGCGCATCGACCTCGGCGTCAAGGTCGCCTCGAGGGCGGAGATGACCGTCATCAGCGGCGACCCGGAGGACCAGAACACCCGTACGGCGCAGCCCATCAAGCCGGTCACCAGCACCATCCGCGGCGTGGACAGCACCTTCACGCGCACGTTCGCGCCGTACTCCGTGACCTTCATCCGCATCCAGACCCGGTAGGGGAGCACCCATGTCCGATCACCTGAACCACCTCAGTCTCCGGGCCGGCCTCAGCAGGCGCCACCTCCTGCAGGCCGGGGTCGGCCTCGGGGCGGCGGCCGCCCTCGCCGGGCATGCCGTGCCCGCCGCCGCGGCACCGCCCGTACCGATGCCCAGCGACGCCGAGATCTGGGGAGTGCCGACCCTCAACCCGCTCGTCGAGCGTCGGGCCGACCCGTTCGTCACCCCGCCCGTCGACGGGATGTACTACCTGACCGGCTCCGTACCGGAGTACGACCGTCTGGTGCTCCGCGGGTCGGCCTCGCTGGCCGGCCTCGCCACCGCGGCGGAGTCGGTGATCTGGCGCCGCCCCGCCAGCGGAAAGATGGGCGGCCACATCTGGGCGCCCGAGCTGCACCGCATCGACGGCCGCTGGTACATCTACTTCGCGGCCGGCGACTCCGACGACGTCTTCCGGATCCGGATGTACGTCATGGAGTCGACGCTCGCCGACCCGCGCGACCCCGCGGGCTGGGGTGCTCCGCAGCAGATCATCACGCCGTGGCAGAGCTTCGCCCTCGACGCCACCACGTTCGAGCACGCCGGCCGCCGCTATCTGGTCTGGGCGCAGAGCGAGCCCGAGATCGCGGTGAACACCAGCCTCTACATCGCCGAGATGAGCTCCCCGTTCGCGATCAGCACCTTCCCGGCGCGGATCGCGACCCCGAC
>JALZDD010000526.1 GCA_030862715.1 Actinomycetota bacterium
CCCGGGCCGCCGCCCCGATAGCCAGCCAAATCCTTTCTCGACGGGCCCCGGTGTCAAGGACCGCGAAGCGGCCGGCGAAGCCGGCGGCCGAAGGCCGTCCTTTACTCCGGGGCCCGTCGAGAAGACCCTCAAGAAAGGGTCGGCGGCCCAGACCAGCCCCGAGGTAACGAGATCAGGAAGCAACCTCCCCAAAATCGAGCCGATTCCCCGGACGCGGCAACCCATAGTGATCCCGAAGAGTGACCCCGGCGTACTCAGTACGAAAAAGCCCCCGCTCCTGCAAGATCGGCACGACAGAAGAAGCAAACGCCTCGATCCCCGAAGGCAGCACAGCAGGCATGATGTTGAACCCGTCAGCAGCACCGTTCTCAAAGTAGTGCTGGATCGTGTCAGCAACCTGGACAGGAGTGCCGGCAAAGGTGCGATGACCGCGCCCACCACCCAGTTTCCCGATCAGCTCACGGACCGTCAGACGATCACGACGGGCCCAGTCGACGACGAGCGTGTAGCGGCTCTTGGCACCCTCGATGGAGTCCTCCGACGGTAGATCAGCAGGCAGCTCCGAATCCAGGTCCAGCCGCGAAGGATCGACCCGGAGCAGCTGCGCGAGCTGGGCGACGGCGTACTCCGGAGCGATCAGCCGGTCGAGCTCGGCCTCCAGCTCACGCGCTTCCGCTTCGGTCTCGCCGAGGATCGGGACGATCCCGGGCAGGACCAGTAGGTGGCCCGGGTTGCGGCCGGCGGCGACGACGCGCCGCTTGATGTCGGCGTAGAACGCCTGGCTCTCGGCCAGTGTCGGCTGGGCGGTGAAGATCGCCTCGGCCCATCGGGCCGCGAACTCCTTGCCGTCGTCGGAGGAGCCTGCCTGGACGAGCAACGGGTGGCCCTGCGGCGACCGCGCCAGGTTGAGCGGACCCTCGACCGAGAAGTGAGGCCCGACATGAGAGATCGGCCGAATCCGGTCACCGATAGCGTGCACCCCGGCGTCCTTGTCCGCCACGATCGCGTCGTCGTCCCAGCTGTCCCACAGCTTGGTGGCGACATCCAAGAACTCCGACGCCCGCTCGTAGCGGGTCTTGTGCAGCGGCTGCCCCTCCAGACCGAAGTTGCGCGCCGCAGCGTCCCCCGCGGTCGTGACGATGTTCCACCCGGCCCGCCCGCCGGAGATGTGGTCGACCGACGCGAGCCGCCGGGCGAGGTTGAACGGATCGTTGTACGACGTCGAGGCCGTGGCGATCAGGCCGATGTGCTGTGTGGAGACCGCGAGCGCGGACAACAGCACAGTGGGCTCGATCCGCCCCGACGGCCGACGGCCGGGCTCGCCGAACAGAGCCGGGGAGTCAGCCAGGAACAGCGAGTCGAACTTGGCCTCCTCCGCCACCCGCGCCAGATGCTGATGCGCCGCGAGCGACAGGTTGGCATGCGGGTCGGAGTCCGGTAGCCGCCACGACGCCTCATGGTGACCGGTGTCGAGCAGGAACAGGTTGAGGTGGAGCTGTCGGGCACCCATCAGGCCACCTCCTCCTCGACCACGCCGAGCTCGGCCAGCAGCTGGGCCCGCAGCGACGCGAACCTCGGATCGCCCGGGCTCCGCTTCGCGCCCAGATCGATCCGGAGGTCGGAGCCGACGACGCCGTCGACCAGCACGATCACCCGGTCGGCGAGGGCGATCGCCTCGTCGACGTCGTGGGTGACCAGCAGGATGGCGGGGTTGTGGGCCGCGTACAGCTTCTTGAGGAGCTTGTGCATCTTGATCCGGGTCAGCGCGTCCAGGGCGCCGAACGGCTCGTCGGCGAGAAGCAACTGGGGGTCGCGTACCAACGACCGCGCCAGCGCCGCGCGCTGCTGCTCACCACCGGAGAGCTCGTGCGGCCAGGCCTTGTCACGACCCTCCAGCCCGACTTCGGAGAGCGCCTCGAGACCACGAGCGCGGGCGTCGGAGCCCGACAGGCCCAGGATCACGTTGTCCAGCACCCGCCGCCACGGCAGCAGCCGGGAGTCCTGGAAGACGACCGAGACCCGCTCGGGCACGTCCACGACACCCGATCCCGAGACGGAGCGGTCGAGACCGGCAAGGGCTCGCAGCAGCGTGGACTTCCCAGAGCCCGAGCGCCCGATCAGCGCCACGAACTCTCCGCGGGCGATGGTCAGGTCGAGCCCGTTGAGCACCCCGCCCGCCTTGGAGAAGCTGCGACGCAGCCCCTCGACGCGTACGGCGGGTCCTTCGGGTGCCGTCAGTGACTCTCCAGCGTGCGTCGCCATGCCAGTGCCTTTCTCTCGGTGAAGCGGACGATGCCGTCGGCGACCAGGCCCAGCAGGGCGTAGACGACCAGGCCGACGACGATGATCTCGGTCTGGCCGTAGCTGGACGCAAGGGTGATCATGTGGCCGATGCCGCTGGTCGCGTTGACCTGCTCGACGACCACGAGCGACAGCAGCGCGTTGAGCACCGCGAACCGCAGCCCGAGCAGGAACCCCGGTGTCGCACCCGGCAGCACCACGTGCCGGACGAACGCGCCACGGCCCAGGCTGACGGTCTCGGCGAGCTCTGCGTAGCGGCTGTCGATGCCGCGCAGCCCGTTGTGGGTGTGGATGTAGATCGGGATGAGTACGCCGAGCGCGATCGTGATCACCTTCATCGGCTCCCCGATCCCGAGCCACAGGATCAGCAGCGGCATCAGAGCCAGGCTCGGGATGGCCCGCTTGACCTGCACCGGACCATCGATCACCGCCTCCCCGACCCGACTCAGCCCCGAGACCAGCGCGAGGACCAGCCCGACGCCGACCCCGATCGCCAGCCCGAGCGAGGCCCGGTAGGCCGAGGTCGCGAGGGCCTCGGGAAGCCGTCCGTCGGCGATCACCCGCCGAGCGGTCTCGACCACCACCCACGGCTCGGACAACGTACGCGGATCGAGCACGCCCGTCGCCGAGGCGAGGCACCACAGACCCAGGAGCAGGACCGGTCCGATCCACAGCGTGCCGGGTACCCGCGGCCCTGGGCCGAGGCGGCGGCGTACGACCCTCTTGTCGTTGGTCTTCTCGGAGACGGCGCCGACGATCGGCGCCTCGACTGCGGTGGTGGCCATCACTGACCGCCCTTCACGGCCTCTGCGATGACCTTCTCGTAGCGGCGGTCATAGAGGTCGTTGACGTCGATGTCGGGCTGGTCCTGCTCCTTCACGAGAATGTCCGCGGTCTCCTGGTGACGCTTGATGAACCCGTCCCAGCTCTCCGGGATGACGTTCTGGCCAGAGGTCTCGAACACCTTCTTGCCGTCCTCGAAGGTGAGTCCCTCGTGGTCGACGTAGTAGGCCTGGATCCACTCGTCCGGGTGCTCGTCGACCCACTTCTCGGCCTTGACCCACAGCGCGAGGAAGTCCTTGAACGCGGCCGCCTTGCCGGCGTCCTCGAAGGTCTCCTCCGGCCCGTAGATCAGGGTCGCGTCGTCGCGGATGCCGGTCCGGATGGAGGTGGCACCGTCACGGCCGTACTTGGCCAGATAGGAGGTCAGCTGCGGCCCGCCCAGCGGAGCGACGTCGACCTGGTTGGAGGCCAGCGCGTTGGAGAAAGTGTCGTCGACGCTCTGGATCTCGACCAGCTCGACGTCATCCTGGGTGAGCCCAGCAGCCTCGAGCGTCTTGAGGACCAGCGCGCCCTGGGCCTGGCCGGGCGAGTAGGCGATCTTCTTGCCCTCGAGGTCTGCGAGCGTCTTGACCTTCGACTTCGGCGCGATGCCGAGCTCGTAGATCGGGTTGTCCAGCGGGTCCGGGTTCTCGGTGACCGCGACGATCTTGACCGGGGTGTCGGTCCAGGTCGCGAACAGCGGCGGGATGTCGGCGACGTAGCTCGCGTCCAGCGCGTCAGCACGGAACGCCTCGATGCTCTTCGGACCACCGGAGATGTTGGCCCACTCGATCTCGTAGCCCTCGACCTCGTTGATCAGGCCGGACGCCTTCAGCGCCACCTCGATAGGCGGGAGCCCGAGGCGCAGGACGGTCCCCTCCGGGACCTGTTCGGGGAGCGCCGCGTCGGCGGCGAGCTTGGAGGCACTGGACGCATCGGCGCCGCCGCAGGCCGTCAGTCCCAGGAGCATGGTGGTGAGAACGGCGGCGATGGCGGTCAGACGCGGTGGGGTGGGGCGGATCATGGCTCTCCTCTGGTTGGTCCGTCCAAACCAGAGTAAGTCACTAGATTTTGATCATAAATGCATGTTCGGATCCTGAGACCGCCGAAAGGTCAGCTACGCAGGCCGAGACGTCACCTACGTCGGCCGAGTTGGCATTCGATTGCCAACTC
>JALZDD010000529.1 GCA_030862715.1 Actinomycetota bacterium
ATCGGTGACGCGCTACGCGCGGCAGCTGCTGATGCCGCTGATGTTCTTGCGCTCGTCGAGGGCCTGCCGGCCGGGCAACCTCGCCGGGCCTGGACCTATGCAGACCTGCTCGCCGATGCCGAAGCCACGGCCAGAGCGCTTCTGTCGCGCACCAAGCCGGGCGACAGGGTTGCCATCCGGGCAACAACATTCCGGAATGGATCGTCGCCCAGATGGGTGCTGCCCTCGCGGATATCACTCTTGTGACGATGAAATCCCGCGCTACGCGCCGAGGAAGCCCGGTGCATGCTCGAGCAGTCAGGGGCCGTCGGCGTGCTCCACGTCGACCGACTCCGTGGCTTCGACGTCGTGGGCTGTCTCGATGATCTGGTCGCCCAGATTGCTGCGCTGCGCTGGATGGTTTCGTTCGGCGCGTGGGACGAGTTCCTGACCTCGGGTGCAGGCGTTGACGTCGCCACTGCATCGGTGATGGTTCGCGCCATGGTCGAGGCGTGCGAGCGGCAGCCGCGAGATCTCAGTGCCCTTCAGTGCCTGATGTACGCGGTTCACCGATCGTTCCGCAGACCATGGAGCGCGCGATCGCGATCTTCGGTCAGACGCTCCACCAGCTGTATGCGCAGAGCGAGGCACTTCCGGCCATGATGCTCTATCCACACGAACACGTGGTGAAAGGCGACGAGGTCGCCATGCGACGGGTCCGGTCGGTCGGCCGCCCGTCGCCCAACACGACGATCACCTTGCGGGACGAGGACGACAATGTCCTTCCTCCGGGGGAGATCGGCGAAATCGCCGTCCTGAGCCCGTTCACTAAGTCCGGGATCTGGCTCGATGCCGAGGCGACCAAGGCCCGGTTCACCCCGGACGGCGCGATCCTCACCCGAGACATGGGGCGTCTCGACGAGGACGGCTTCGTCTACCTAGTCGACCGCAACGACGACATGATCGTTTCTGGCGGCTACAACATCTGGCCGACAGAGCTTGAGAACGCGCTGCTTTCTCACCCCGCGGTCGCAGGCGTCGCGGTGTTTGGCGTGCCGGACGAGGAGTGGGGTGAGACGCCTAAAGCCGCGGTGGTCCGCGAGGGCATGACAGTCTCGGCGGAGGACCTGATCACCCACACCCGGGACGTCGTCGGCGGGATCAAGAAGGTGACCTCGATCGACTTCCTCACCGCGCTGCCTCGCACCGCGACGGGCAAGATCCAGCGAGGCCACCTCAATGCGCCGTACTGGGAAGGTGGAGAGTCGCGCATCCAGGGCAGCTGAACGGGAGATCTGTCCAGCCAGAGACGCGGAGAGGTTACAGCAACTGGTTCCTCAACCGTAGTCTCTTGTCGCCGCCACCGAGAACCGCGCCGCGGTGCTGCGGTCGGTCGGTCGACGACTCGAGCTGGGTTCGAAGGTGCCTACGATCAGCACCAGCCGGGTCGAGGCCAGCCTTGCGCGGCGGGATGGCCAGTGGCTGGTCTCCGGGATCACCACCGTGTGAGGTGACCCCGGAGACGGGAGTGTTGTATCAGCGCGCGATGTCGCGGCCGATGATCTCCTTCATGATCTCGGTCGTGCCGCCGTAGATCGTCTGGATCCTGGTGTCGATGTAGGCCTTGCCCACGGCGTACTCGCGCATGAAGCCGTAGCCGCCGTGCAGCTGGAGGCAGCGGTCCACCACTCGCTTCATCAGCTCGCTGACGTACCACTTGCCCTTCGCCGCCTCCACTGGCGTCAGCTCGCCCCGATTGAACGCGAGCACGGACGCATCCACGTACGCCTGGGCGACATCGAGCTCGGTCGAGATCTCGGCGAGGGTGAAGCGGGTGGCTTGGAGGTCGATGAGGCGCTGCCCGAAGGCGGTTCTCTCCTTGAGGTAGTCGACTGTCTGGTCGTAGATCGCACGGGCCGAGGTGATCGACTGGTTGGTGATCCCGAGCCTCTCACGGGGGAGATGGCTCATCAGATACTTCAGGCCCTCGCCCTCCTCGCCGAGGAGGTTCTCGGCCGGGATACGCGCGTCGTTGAAGTAGAGCTCGGCCGTGTCCTGGGCGGGCAGGCCGATCTTGTCCAGCTTGCGGCCGCGCTCGAAGCCGGGAGTGCTCTCCGCCTCGACCATGAGCAGGCTGAAGCCACGGGAGCCGCCGTCGGGGTTGGTCCGCACGGCCAGGACGACGAGGTCGGCCATGATCCCGCTGGAGATGAACGTCTTCTGCCCGTTCACGATCCAGTGCTCACCGTCGCGGCGCGCTGTGGTGCGCATTCCCTGGAGGTCGCTGCCCGTGCCGGGCTCGGTCATGGCGAGCGCGCCGATGAGCTCCCCGGCGGCGAAGCCGGGGAGCCATCTCTTCTTCTGCTCCTCGCTGCCGCGCCCGAGGAGGTAGGCAAGGAAGAGGTCGTCCTGGAGGCCGAGGGTGAGGCCCAGGGAGATGGCATTGACCCTGCCGACTTCCTCGCCGACCACGAGCCGGTAGCGGTAGTCGTCGACGCCGCTGCCGCCGTACTCCTCGGGTACCTGGAGGGCATAGAGCCCGGCCTCGGCGGCGGATCTGAGGACCTCGCGCGGGATCCATCGATCGTCGTCCCACTGATCTTTGTACGGGACCACCTCGCGGGTCAGGAACTCGCGAACGGTCTCGCGGTAGGACTCGTGGTCCTCGGTGTAGAGAGTGCGGTCCACGACGGGTCTCAGATCCGCTCGATGATGGTGACGTTCGCCTGGCCGCCGCCCTCGCACATTGTCTGGAGGCCGTAGCGACCACCGGTGCGCTCGAGCTCGTGGAGGAGCGACGTCATCAGGCGGGCGCCGGTGCTGCCGATGGCGTGTCCGAGGGCGATCGCGCCGCCGTTCGGGTTGACCTTCGCGGGATCGGCCCCGAGCTCTTGATTCCACGCCAGGACGACCGGTGAGAACGCCTCGTTGATCTCGATGACGTCGATGTCGTCGATGGACAGCTGAGCCTTCTTCAGTGCGTGCTGGGTCGCGGCGATCGGCGCGGACAGCATCATCACCGGGTCGTCACCTCGTGCCGAAACGTGGTGGATCCGGGCACGAGGCGTGAGCCCGTGGTCCTTGACCGCGGCCTCGGAGGCAATCAGCAGAGCGGCGGACCCGTCGGAGATCTGCGAGGCGACGGCAGCGGTGAGGACGCCACCGGGGAGGAGCGTGTTGAGCTCGGCCATCTTCTCCCGGGTGGTGTCCCGCCTGGGCCCCTCGTCGACGCTGACACCCGCGTAGGAAGCGATCTCCTTCTCGAAGCGGCCGGCGTCGATGGCGGCGATCGCACGCTGGTGGCTCTGATAGGCCCAGGCCTCGCAGTCGTCGCGAGTGAGCTTCCAGCGCTCCGCCATCATCTCGGCGCCCCGGAACTGTGAGATCTCCTGGGCGCCATACCTGGCCTGCCAGCCCTCGCTGCCGGACCAGGGGTCCGTGGACCCGTAGGGCTCACCCGCGGCAAAGGCACTGAGGATCGGGAACTGGGTCATCTTCTGTGCGCCGCCGGCGACGACCAGGTCCTGCATCCCACTCTTGACGCCCATGGCCGCGAAGGACACGGCCTGCTGGGCCGAGCCGCACTGCCGGTCGATGGTCACGCCGGGGACCGACTCCGGGTAGCCCGCTGCGAGGGCGGCGGTCCGGGCGATGTCGCCGGCCTGCGCGCCGATGTTGTCGAGGCAACCGAGGATGACGTCCTCGATCGCGGCCGGGTCGACGCCGGTCCGCGCGACCAGCTCCTTCAGGGGGTGCGCGGCGAGGTCGGCGGGGTGTACGTCGGCGAACCCGCCCTTTCGGCGGCCCACCGGGGTACGCACCGCTTCGACGATATAGGCCTCGGACATGGGTTCCTCCTGCGTTGACGTTCGGGCGTCGTTGCGCTTTTCGAATTTGGACTATAATTTAGTCTCAATTCAAAAACTACAGGATGGGCGGGTGGAGCCACGGTGAAGGTGTACGACGGAGTCACGGAGTTCGCAGGTGCAGAGGGCGACGTGCTGGGCACCTCCGACTGGCTGACGGTCGAGCAGGCCCGCATCGACCTGTTCGCCGACGCGACAGGGGACCGCCAGTGGATTCACGTCGACACTGACCGCGCCGCCGCGGGACCGTTCGGCACGACGATCGCCCACGGCTTCCTGACCCTGTCGCTGCTCCCGCCGCTGCTCAACCAGCTCTACCGCGTCGACAACGTGAAGATGGCCGTCAACTACGGCCTCGACAAGGTCCGCTTCATCGCACCGGTCCCGGTAGGCAGCCGGATCCGCCTCACGGCAAAGGTGGCATCCGTGACGCCGCTCGACGGGGCCGTGCAGGCCACCTTCGAGAGCACCTTCGAGATCGAGAGCTCCGCGAAGCCGGCCGCAGTGGTCCAGTCGATCGTGAGGTACGTCGCATGAGCACCGCGTCGCGGCTGCTGGAGGGTCGGACGGCGGTAGTCACCGGCGCGGCGCAGGGCATCGGTCTGGCGATCGCGACTGCGCTCATCGATCACGGTGCCAGGGTCACTCTGGCCGACCTCGACGGCGACAAGGCCGTGGCGGCTGCTGGGCGCATCGGTCCGGCCGCTCGTGGCGTCGTGTGCGACGTGACCTCCGAGGAGAGCGTCGCGGGGCTGATCAGCGGTGCCGTCGAGGTGCACGGCGGGCTCGACGTACTTGTGAACAATGCCGGGATCACCAGGGACGCGTCGCTGCGGAAGATGACGCTCGCCGACTTCCAGGCCGTCACCACCGTGCACCTGCAGGGCACCTGGCTCGGCCTCCGCGCGGCCAGCGAGGTCATGCGAGGGGCGAAACGCGGAAGCATCATCAACATCTCCTCGATGTCGGGAAAGGTCGGCAACCCCGGCCAGACCAACTACAGCGCTGCGAAGGCCGGCATCGTCGGTATGACGAAGGCGGCGGCGAAGGAGCTCGCTCATCATGGTGTCCGGGTCAACGCCGTCCAGCCCGGCCTGATCCGCACCCCCATGACCGGGGCGATGTCCCCGGAGGCGTACGCGGCGACCGAGGCCACGATTCCGATGCGGCGCGCAGGAGAGCCCGCAGAGATCGCAAACGTCGTCGCCTTCCTTGCCTCAGACCTCTCCAGCTACATGACCGGAGCCGTCCTCGAGGTGTCCGGCGGGAGAGGCATGTGAATGCCGAGGAGAGGAAATCGCCGGTCCGTCTCGACATCGCCGAGGGCGTCGCGACGGTCACTCTCGACCGGGCCAAGGCGATGAATGCCGTGACGACGGCCTCGGCCGCCGCACTGAGGCAGGCCGTCCAGGTCGCATCAGGCGCCGAGAACGTACGCGTCATCGTCCTTCGCGGTGCGGGTGGCAACTTCTGCGCAGGCGGCGACTTCGCTGAGGTGCAGCGGCTCCGCGACGAAGGGCGCCGGGCGTTGCGGGGTCTCTTCGAGGCTTTCCGGGGCGCCTGCGCAGCCATCGCTACGGCACCGCAACCGGTGGTGGCGGTGGTCGAGGGCGTGGCCATGGCCGGCGGCTTCGAGCTGCTGCAGGTCTGCGATGTCGTGCTGGTGCGGGATGACGCTCGGATCTCGGACAACCACGCGAACTTCGGGATGGTGCCCGGTGGTGGCGGGTCTCAGCGGCTGGCGCGGCTCGTCGGCCGCCAGCGCGCGCTTGGCCTGCTGCTGTCCGGCGACCGGCTCACCGGCGCCGAGGCCGTCGAGTGGGGGCTGGCCTACCGGTCCTACGACTCGGACTCGTTCGAGGCCGAGGTGGCGGACTTCGTCGCTCGGCTCGCCGGTCGGCGTAGTGACGCGTTGCGCTGCATCAAGCGTCTGGTTCGCGACGGCCTTGCGGTGGACCTCGAGCGGGGTCTGGATCTCGAGCTGGACGCCGTGGTCGACCACATCGCCGGAAACGCCGGCGACACGAGCGCGTCGGCCTTCGCCGGCCGCAAAGGAGGAGTGTCATGACGGCTCTCGTATCCGAAGGCCCGGTGCTGCTCGACGTGGCGGACGGCATCGCCCGGATCCGGCTCAACCGCCCTGACTCGGCCAACGCCGTGGACGCCGAGCTGCTGCGCGCGCTCCACGACATCGCTCTGCGGTGTCATTCCGATCCGAACGTGAGGGTCGTGATCCTCAGCGGTGAAGGCCGGAACTTCTGCGCCGGCGGTGACGTCAAGACGTTCGCCGGCATGGGGGAGGATCTGCCTGAATACCTCAGGAGCGCCACTGCCTGGCTGCAGCTCGCGACAGCAGCGCTGATCCAGCTCAAGGCGCCGGTGATCGCCCAGGTCCAGGGGTTCGCGGCCGGCGGTGCCGGATTCGGACTCGTGTGCGCGGTCGACCTCGTGGTCGCGGCCGAAGGCGCGAAGTTCTTCTCCGGCGCCGTCCGGGTGGGGATGGCCCCGGACGCCGGCACGACGGTCACGCTCGCGCGGACGGTGGGCCTACGGCGGGCGATGAACATCCTGCTGACCAACCCGACCATCACGGCGAGCGAGGCGCTCGCGCTCGGCATCGTCACCCGGGTAGTTCCCGACGAGGAGCTCGCAGCGGAGGTCGACGCCCTGGCGGCCGAGCTCGCTGCTCAGCCTCCGCTTGCGCTGGCCGCGACCAAGCGCCTGGTCTGGGACGGCCTGGGATCGACGGTGGCCGAGCGGCTTCCGGAGGAGGCTCGGGTGGTCTCCGAGCTGTCGGGGACCACTGACAGCCGAGAGGCGCTCGCAGCCGTCATCGAGCGTCGTCCCGGGAAGTACGAGGGTCGGTGAGCGTCGTGGAGGAGGCAGGCCCCGTCCTGGTGGAGGACCGGGGATCGGTACGAACCATCACGCTCAACCGACCCAGGCTGCGTAACGCGATCGACCTACCGCTGCGATACGCCCTGGCCGACGCCGTCGAGGACGCCGACACCGATCCCGGTGTGCGAGCGATCGTGCTGACGGGTGCGGGAGGCGCGTTCTGCTCCGGCGGTGACATCTCGACAATGCAGCGTCAGTCGCGCCACGAGACGACGTCTCGGGCGCAGGCGGCACAGCGCATCATCCGTGCGCTCTGGCAAACCCCGAAGCCGGTCGTCGCAGCGGTCGAGGGCCCGGCCTTCGGTGCGGGAACAGCACTCGCCCTGGCCTGCGACCGCGTGGTCGCAACGAGCGACGCCACGTTCGCCACGACCTTCACCGGCGTGGGTCTTGCCGGCGACATGGGCATCTTCGCGTCACTGCCGGCCCGGGTCGGTGCTCCGGCAGCTCGCCAGCTGCTCATGATGGGGACCAGAGTGCAGGGCCACGAGGCTGAGGCGATCGGCCTGGTCGACCGCGTCGTCGAGCCAGGCGGAGCCCTCGAGGCCGCACACGCGGATGCGTCGCGCCTCGCATCCGGACCACCGCTCGCCCTCGGCGTGATCAAGCAGATGCTCTCCGGGGAGCCACGGCACCCGCTTGCCGTACTGGACCTCGAGGTCCGCAACCAGACGATGCTCTGGGACACCGACGACTTCGCCGAGGGTGTGGCTGCCTTCAGGGAGAAGCGGAGCCCGGTCTTCGGCATCGCCACCCCCCATACAGGCGACCGCTAAGGAGCAATGACCCATGCCTGCCGAACTGACCGAGTCCTACCTGCCCGCTGACACCAGCGTCCCGCTGATCGATCTGACGGTGCCAGCCCTCTTGGCCGACCGCGCGTCGGCCCATCCAGATCGTCTGGCGCTGGTGGGGAGCCGTCATGGAGACGGCGCTGAGGTGCGGCTCAGCTATGCGGACCTCCATGAGGAGGCTCAGCGCGTCGCAACCGCTCTGCGTCGGGTCGCCTCGCCCGGGGACTACGTCGCGATCTGGGCGCCCAACGTCGTGGAGTGGGTCGTGATCCAGCACGGTGCTGCGATAGCCGGCGTCGTGCTCGTCGCGCTCAACCCCGTGCTGCGTCGGCCCGAGCTCGAGTACGCCGTCGACCACTCGCGCTGCATGGTCCTCATCCACGCCGACGCCAGCCGCGACTATGACATGGCCTCGGTGGCGCGCGAGGTCGCGGCCGAGCGCCCGCAGTTGCGCCTCATCAGCCTGTCGGAGCGTGATGCGTGGCGGGCGGCGGAGGTCGACGAGGTCGTGGTTGCCACGGCCCCGGCCGACCCCGACCTACCGGTGATGCTGCAGTACACCTCGGGAACGACCGGCAATCCCAAGGGCGTGCTCTTGCGTCACCGGTCGCTGGTCAACATGGCTCGACTCACCATGGAGTACGTCGAGATCCCGTCCGGCGCCATCACCGTGAACCCGCTACCGATGTTCCACACCGCGGCGTGCGTCATCGGCACCCTCGGGCCCCTGTGGCTGGGCGGCACCGAGGTGCTCATCGAGAAGTTCGCGCCGGGACCTGTCCTCGAGATCATGCGCCGGGAGCACGCCGAGGTGCTCTTCTTCGTGCCTGCGGTCCTCGGAGCCCTTCTGGAGGCACAGCGCTCCTCGGATCAGCCGGCGCCACAGCTTGCTGTTGCGCTCGGTGGCGCCGCGAACCTCCCGGCTACCATGATCGAGGCGACCGAGGAGACGTTCGGGGCGTCGGTGACGAACCTCTTCGGCCAGACCGAGCTGTCGCCGGTGCTCAGCGCGACCCGGCCGGGGGATGCCCGTGCGGACAAGCTGCATACCGTTGGCCACCCCTTGCCGCAGGTGGATGTGAAGATCGTGGACCCGGTCAGCGGGGAGGTCCAGCCTCTCGGTGTCGCCGGTGAGATCTGCGCGCGCGGCTATCAGCAGCTCATCGAGTATCTCCACGATCCCGCGGCGACGGCCGCCGCTGTGGACGGCGACGGGTTCGTGCGCACCGGTGACCTCGGCGCCATGGACGGGCGTGGCTACCTCACCCTGACCGGCCGGCTCAAGGAGCTGATCATCAGGGGCGGCGAGAACATCGCGCCGGCCGCGATCGAGTCCTGCCTCGCCGAGCACCCGGCGGTTGTCAACGCTGTTGTCTTCGGCCTTCCGGACGAGCGGATGGGGGAGGTCGTCGGTGCGGCGGTGCACGTGCGCGGCGAGCACGAGGACCTGAGCGAGCTGATGGCGTCGCTCGCCGAGCACTGCCGCGAACGGCTGTCGCCGTTCAAGGTGCCGTCCCGCTGGTTCCCTGGCCGGAGACCTGCCTGCCACGCCGACCGGCAAGATCCAGAAGTTCCGCTTGACGGGGCTCGTCGGGACAGAAGCGTTGCGCGAGATTTCGAAATAATCTAATCTAAATTAAACGAAGGAGGGGCTGTGAAGAGCATCAACGAACGTCGTGCTGCACTGGCCGATCGTTTCCCCGCATGGGTGCCACACACCCTGGACGCGTGGCTTGACATCTGCGCCGAGGAGCATCCCGAGAGGGATCTCGTCGTCACGGACGAGCGCGTCCTGTCCTATGCCGAGGTGGCCGCCGAGTCGCGGCGGCTGGCCGACGGGCTAGCGGCTCTCGGGGTGCGCCGCGGCGACCACGTGGGTCTGCTCATGGCCAACCATGCGGAGTTCGTCACTCTGAAGTTCGCCATCGCCCGGACCGGCGCGGTGGCGATCCCGTTCAACTTCCTCTACCGAACCGACGAGCTGCGCTACGTCCTCGCGCAGTCCGACTGCAAGGTTCTGATCACCAACGCCGGATTCGCGAACCTCGACCACGCCGGAATGCTCGACGAGATCGCGCCGGGCTGGGACGCTACCGGGTTCGCCGACCGCGAGCCGGTCGGTGACGGTGCCCCTGACGGACTGCGCCACGTGGTGCTCGTCGAACGTCCAGGCGACGAACCGCGTCCCGGCGCGTTCACCGGGGCGGATCTCGCAACCCTGGGGGAGGAGAACCCGGGAGCCGCCGATGGTGCGGGCCACCTGCCCTCCGACGTCTCCGATCTCCTCTATACCTCGGGCAGCACCGGATCACCCAAGGGTGTGCAGGTCACCCACGACGCCGTCCTACGCACGGCCTACGCCTCGGCGCTGACCCGGGCGTACGAGGACGGTCGCAGGATCCTGTTCTCGTTGCCGTGCTACCACATGTTCGGGTACGTCGAGGGCCTGCTCTCGGCGACGTACGTCGGTGGTGCGGTCATCATGCTGCCGTCGTTCAGCGCCGAGGCCTACCTCACCGCGATCGAGAAGCACCGCGCGACCGACATGCTCTGCGTGCCGACGATGGCCGTAGCACTCGTCGAGAGTCCGTTGCGGCACGAGCGAGATCTCTCCAGCCTCACTGCGATCCTGTGCGGATCCGCTCCTGCCCCGGTCTGGCTGTGGGAGCAGGTGGAGCGCGACTTCGGGGTCAGCGAGATCGTCACCGGCTACGGAATGACCGAGTGCGGTGGCGCCATGACTCTCACCTTGCCCGAGGACGACGTCGTGCTGACCTCGACCACGGTCGGTCGGCCCAAGCTCGCCGGCGCGGCAGGTGTGCCAGGCAGCGAAGCCGATGGGCTGGCCGCGCTCTGCGTCTATCGCACGGTCGATCCTGGCTCGGGTGAAGCGCTGCCCGACGACGTGGCCGGGGAGCTGATCTCCTACGGGCCGACGACGATGCTGGGCTACTTCGCCAAGCCCGAGGAGTCAGCTGCCGCGCTGCATCCCGCTGCCGACGGTGTGACCTGGCTGCACTCGGGCGACCTCGGTCGCGTGCGGGAGGACGGCTATCTGGTCCTCACCGGGCGAAGCAAGGAGGTCTACAAGTCGGGTGGCGAGCTGGTGATGCCCAAGGAGGTCGAGGAGGTCCTCGGCGCCCATCCCGGTATCAGCCAGGTCTACGCCGTCGGCGTGGTCGACGACCGGTGGGGCGAGATCGGCTGCGCTGTCGTCGTCCGTGCGCCGGGGCCGCAAGGAGACGCCCTGACGGAGGACGTCGTGATCGCCCACGCCAAGGAGCACCTGGCTCGCTTCAAGGTTCCCAAGCGCGTCGAGTTCCTCGAAGCCGCCCAGCTGCCCACCACCGCGACAGGCAAGGTCCAGAAGTTCCGGCTCGTCGGGCTGGTCGCTCAGGGCCACGCACCGCACACGACTCAGATAGGAACGCCATGACAGCCGTGGTTCCGTCCGCATCCGAGGTCCACGAGCGGGACCGCTACGACCAGCTGGTCCAGCCCGCTCGGGTGCACGGCACCCTCTACACCGACCCGACGATCTTCGCCGAGGAGCTGCGCAAGATCTGGCACAAGACCTGGGTCTTCGTTGGACACGAGAGCGAGGTCCCGCAGCCCAACGACTACGTCCGCAAGCAACTCGCAGACCAGGACGTCGTGATGACCCGCGACAAGGACGGCGAGGTGCACCTGCTCATCAACCGGTGCGCGCATCGGGGTCTGCAGGTATGCGACGACAAGGCCGGCAACTCCAGCTCGTTCCGCTGCCCCTACCACGGGTGGACCTACCGCAACACCGGCGAGCTGTTGGGCTACCCCTACAACAAGGGCTACGGCGGGAAGAAGCAGTTGCCGCTCGGCATGGGGAAGGTCGCCCGGGTCGCGTCCTACCAGGGCTTCGTGTTCGGCAGCCTGGCTGAAGAGGGCCCTGCGCTCGAGGAGCATCTGGGTGCCGCGAAGGGTGAGATCGACCGACTCGTCGCGCTCGCGCCCGAGGGCAAGGTGTCGCTCGACGCGGGGTGGCTGCGCCACAAGACCCGGTCCAACTGGAAGTTCCTCGCCGAGAACGAGACAGACGGCTACCACCCGCAGTTCGTGCACGGCTCGATCTTCGGCGTCACCGGTAGCCCTATCGGCGCTCTCTACAGCGACAACTCGACCGCCGTCACTCGCAACCTCGGCAACGGCCACAGCGAGAACGACCTGCGTCCGGAGTTCCGTGAGTTCGCTGAACCGATGCGTTGGTTCGGGACGACGCCTGAACGTGTCCCCGGCTATGTGAACGCGATGAAGGAGGCGTACGGCGACGCCGAGGCAGAGCGCCGGATGATCGAGGGTGCGCCCCACGTGATGATCTTCCCGAACCTCTTCATCGCCGAGATCCAGGTCTTCAACATCCAGCCGGTCGGCGTGGGCGAGTGCGTGCAGTACGCGACTGCAGTCCAGTTCGCCGGCGGCCACGAGCTCAACCAGCGCACGGTCAGCCAGTCGATCGGGTCGGTCGGCCCGGCGGGGATGCTGCTCGCCGACGACACCGAGATGTACGAGCGCAACCAGCGCGGTGTGGAGATGGCCGATCCCGAGTGGCTCGACGTTCGCCGTGGCCTGACCCGCGAGAGCGTGGACGAGAACGGCTTCACCATCGGCGCCGCGACCGACGAGACCGGTATGCGCGGCTTCTGGAAGCACTACAAGTCGCTGATGCAGACGGAGGACTGACATGAGCCAGATCACCGATCTTCCCCCGCGCCCCGACACCGCTGGTGAGCTGCTCGAGGTGCCCTCCGGGTGGGATGTACGAGATGTCGAGCAGTTCCTCTATCGGGAGGCGCGGCTAGCTGACGAGAACGACTACGACGGTTGGGAGGCGCTGTGGACCGACGACGCGCTCTACTGGGTGCCTGTCGACGGTGAGGGCGACCACCCGCGTGCGACGGTGTCGATCATCTTCGACAACCGCAGCCGGATCTCGACCCGGATGAAGCAGGTGAAGACCGGTAAGCGCTACGCGCAGGCGCCGCCGTCCAACCTGCGGCGGATCATCGGCAACGTCGAGCTTCTCGGCGGCAGGGAGAGCGCCGCGGGCGAGATCGACCTCGAGGTCGGCGCCAACTTCATGGTGCTGGAGTCGCGGACGCGTGGCAACACGCTGTGGGGCGGACGTACGACTTACCGGCTGCGTCGCGTGGACTGCCAGATCCGGCTCGTCTACAAGAAGGCCGTCCTCGTCGACAACGATCAGGCCGTGCCCACGCTCGGCTTCCTGATCTGAGGACGGATCCCATGGACGCAACACCAGTCGACGGCGAACGGCACCACATCGAGATGAGCACCGGGGAAGGGGAGGTGGCCATCCCGCAGGGGAAGGTCGTGGAGAGCGAGTTCGCCTCGATCGCGGTCCGCCTCGACCAGGACGGGAACTCCGTACGCCTGCGGGTCGAGGACCTGCGCACCGGGCGCGTGCGTCATCTGGACGCGGTCGAGCTGGAGACCATCGTCTGGCTGGGGGAGGGCCACCTCACTCGGTTGCTCGATCCCTCGCACGAGCGGTGGCGTGGGTGACGATCGACCTCGCTCAGTACCTCTGCCGCGGCGACCGGATCACCTGGGGCCAGACGTGTGCGGAGCCGACCACGCTCGTCGAGACGTTGCTGAGGCAGGCCGATCGGATCGGCGACCTACGCTGCTTTGTGGGGATCCCGGCCCAGAGCGCGTTGACCATCGACACCGTCCCGGACGGCCTAGACGTCCACTCGTACTGCGGGACGGGGACCAACTCGGCTCTGCACGCGGCCGGTCGGCTGGAGATCTGGCCGGTCAACTACTCCGCGCTTCCGGCGTTGCTGTCCGGTGGGGACTTCCACGCCGAGGTCGTATTCGTGCAGGTGTCACCGCCGGACGAGCTCGGCCGGCACAGCCTGGGGCTGGCCGACGACTACTTCTCCGCTGCCATCGACACTGCCCGCGTGGTGATCGCGGAGATCAACGACCAGGTCCCGTTCACCCTGGGTGCCAGGACCATGACTGCTGACCAGTTCACTACGGCGATCGACGTCTCCCGGACGCCGGGCGAGGTGCCGACACCTGCGACCGACGACGTCTCGCGGGCCGTGGCCCGACGAGTGGGCGAGCTCGTACCCGACGGGGCCACTCTGCAGTTCGGCATCGGCGCGCTCCCCGAGGCAGTGCTCGCCGAGCTCTTCGGTCACCGCGACCTCGGGATCCACTCCGGGATCATCAACGACACCGCGATGCGCCTGGTCGAGGCGGGAGTCGCCAACGGCTCCCGCAAGACCCACGACCGCGGTGTTGCCATCGCCGGCCTTTTCGGTGGGACGCGCGACCTGTTCGGCTGGGCGCATCGGAATCCCGCCGTCGAGCTACGGCCAACCGCCTATACCCACGATCCGCGCGTGCTTGCGACGTCGCACCGGATGGTCGCGATCAACGCGGCCATCGAGGTCGACCTGACCGGGCAGATCAACGCCGAGCTCGCCGCCAGCAGGTACGTCGGTGCCGTCGGCGGCGCCCGCGACTTCCTCCGCGGCGCGAATCGGTCGGAGGGTGGCGTGCCGATCGTCGCGGTGCCTTCGACAGTGCGCACGCGGAGTGGTGCACGCGTACAGCGGATCGTGAGCCGGCTGTCCGGTCCCGTGTCGACGCCGAGGTCCGAGGGTCTCGTCGTCGTCACCGAGCACGGCGCCGCTGATCTACGGGGCGCCACCTTGAGTCAACGGGTCGAGCGGATGATCGCCATCGCCGATCCGGACCACCGAGCAGAGCTCGATGCCAACGCAGACCACGTGCTGGCATCGGTATGAGGAAGTGAGCTGTCGATGACCAACTTGCGACGTGTCGCCATAGTCGGCCCCGTACGGACCGCGGTAGGAGCGTTCGGAGGATCACTCCGACCGCTCCGGGCGGAAGACCTCGCCGCGGATGTCATCCGTGCCCTCGTCACGCGCACCGGCATCGACCCAGGGCGGATCGAGGACGTCTCGTTCGCGCAGTCCTACTCGAACTCCGAGGCACCGTGCATCGGACGCTGGGCCGCCCTAGCAGCTGGTCTCCCGATCGAGGTGCCCGGGCTCCAGATCGATCGGCGCTGCGGCGGCGGTCTCCAGGCGGTCATCACCGCTGCGATGACCGTGCAGACGGGCGCCGCCGATGTCGTGATCGCCGGCGGGGTGGAGTCGATGAGCAACATCGAGCACTACACGACTACCGCCCGTTGGGGCTCGCGGTCCGGCAACCAGATCCTCTACGACCGGCTCGACCGTGGCCGGGAGCGATCCCAGCCCGAGGACCGGTTCGGCCCGATCAGCGGGATGATCGAGACCGCAGAGAATCTCGCTTCCCGCTACGGCATCGGCCGAGAGGAGGCAGACGCGTTCTCCGCACGCAGCCACCAGCGCGCCGCTGCTGCCTGGGAGTCCGGCGTCTTCGACGGCGAGGTGGTGCCAGTCACGGTCCCCCAGCGTCGCGGTGACGACCTGGTGTTCGATCGCGACGAGGGCGTACGCCCGGAGTCGACCCCAGAGACCTTGGCCAGGCTTCGCACCATCACGCCGGGAGGCACCGTCACCGCCGGCAACGCTGCGCAGCAGAACGACGCTGCCGCGGCCTGCCTCGTCGTGGCGGAGGACAAGCTCGACGAGCTCGGCCTCGAGCCGCTGGCGTGGTTCGAGGGATGGGCTGCGGCCGGGGTGGACCCCGCGGTCATGGGTATTGGCCCGGTCTCGGCCGTGCAGCGGCTCTTCGCGCGCACAGGGGTTGGCTTCGACGACCTCGACCTGATCGAGATCAACGAGGCGTTCGCCGTCCAGGTGCTCGCGGTGCTCGCCGGCTGGGACGTCAAGCTCGATGAGGTCGAGGACCGGCTCAACGTCAACGGCTCAGGCATCTCGCTCGGCCATCCGATCGGAGCCACCGGGGTCCGCATCCTTTCCACCATGCTGCACGAGCTCGACCGCCGCAGGGGCGGTCTCGCGCTCGAGACGATGTGCATCGGCGGGGGTCAGGGGATCGCCGCGCTGTTCCGGGGGGTCGCGGCATGAGCATCGGGATTCTCGCCTACGGGGCCTACGTCCCGTCGTACCGGCTGGGCAACGACAGTGGAGTGCGCGGTCGGAGGGTGGTGGCCTCGTTCGACGAGAACGCCACGACCATGGCAGTCGAGGCCGCGCGTGGGCTCTCGGCAGAAGGTTCACTGTGGTGGGCGAGCACCTCGCCGCCCTACCTCGACAAGACGAACGCCGCGGCCGTGCACGCCGCCCTTCGGCTGCCATCAGACGTCCCGGCCGCCGATCTGGTCGGCTCGGCACGATCGACCTTTGCCGGGATCCGAGCGGCGAATGCAGCCGGCGGCCTCGTCGTCGCGGCCGACGTCCGCGTCGGCAAGCCCGGTTCCCTGGACGAGAAGTCCGGCGGTGACGGCGCGGCTGCCCTGCTGTTCGGAGAGGGAGATGCGATCGCCGAGGTCCTCGGCGTCGCGGGAGACACCCTCGAGCTGCTCGACCGCTGGCGGGACCCGCAGCGGATGACCGGCGAGCAGTGGGAGGAGCGGTTCGGCTTCGAGCAGTACGCCGATCTCGTGCGGACCGTTGCCACGAGACTCCTCGATCAGGCAAGCCTCGCCGAGGCGGACCATGTCGTCGTCACGAGCGGCAACCTAGGCATCACCAAGCGGGCTGGAGCTGTGGTCAAGGGGGCGTTGTCATCCGGCGCCTCGCCGATCGGGTTCTCCGGCGCCGCCGACCCGTTGCTGGGACTGGCCGCCGTGCTCGACGTCGCCGGTCCGGGCGAGACGATCCTGGTGCTCTCCGCGGTCGACGGATGCGACGGCTTGCTGCTGCGTACGACCGACGAGCTGGTCTCGAACCGGGCCGCCCGTCCGGTCACAGCGCAGTTGGAGGTAGGCCGGGAGGTTCCCTACCCGACCTACCTGTCGTGGCGCGGGTTGCTGGAGCGTGAGCTTCCCCGTCGTCCGGAGCCGGACCGCCCGGCGGCCCCGCCGTCGGCGAGGGCCACAGGATGGAAGTTCGGTCTGGCCGGGTCGCGCTGCACAGCGTGCGGATTCGTGCACCTGCCACCGCTGCGGGTGTGCCGCGACTGCGGAGCCGTCGACACGATGGAACCGGTCTCGGCTGCGGACCTGACCGGAAAGGTCGCGACCTTCACAGTCGACCGGCTCGCGTTCTCCCCGTCGCCGCCGGTGGTCGATGTGGTCGTCGACTTCGCCGGAGGAGGCCGTACGACGCTCGAGGTCGCGGATGCCGACCCGGACGCGGTTGCCGTCGGATCTGAGGTCCGGCTCGTGTTCCGGAGGCTCTTCACCGCGGGCAACGTGCACAACTACTTCTGGAAGTCGAAGGTGATCTGATGGCCAGCCACGGGATCAAGGACGCCGTCGCGATCGTCGGCATGGGTTGCACCCGCTTCGGTGAGCGCTGGGACGCCTCGACAGACGATCTCCTCCTCGAGGCGGTCGGTGAAGCCCTGGACGCTGCCGGTGTCCAACGCGACGATGTCGACGCCTACTGGCTCGGCACCCTGGGATCCGGGCAGAGCGGCCTCACCCTGAGCCGCCCGCTCGGAATCGACTACAAGCCGGTGACCCGGGTCGAGAACTACTGCGCCACGGGCTCGGAGTCGTTCCGGAACGCCTGCTACGCCGTCGCCTCGGGTGCCTATGACCGGGTGATGGCGGTCGGTGTGGAGAAGCTCAAGGACTCCGGATTTTCGGGTTTGCTCCGCACTGACCCGCCCTCGGACGGGACTGCCTCGGAGCTGTCCTTGACGGCTCCCGCGGCGTTCTCTCTGCTCGACCCGGCCTACACCGCGAAGTACGGCGTGGACACGGGCGCGATGCGCGAGGCGATGACGCACGTGGCGTGGAAGAACCACGTCAACGGCACCCGCAACCCGAAGGCGCAGTTCCGCAAGGAGGTCTCGCGGGAGACCATCGATGCTGCGCCGCGGGTCGCGGGTCGACTGGGGATCTTCGACTGCTCGGGTGTCTCCGACGGTGCCGCCGCGGCGCTGATCGTGCGTGCCGAGGACGCCTACGACTACACCGATCGGCCGATCTTCGTGAAGGCACTTTCTCTCGCCGCGGGTCCGATGCGTGGCGGGCTCGACCCGGCGTACGACTTCACCTCCTTCCCCGAGGTCATGCACTCGGCGGCCGACGCCTACGCCCAGGCAGGGATCTCCGACCCCAGGTCGGAGATCTCGTTCGCAGAGGTGCATGACTGCTTCACGCCGACCGAGATCGTGCTCATGGAGGACCTGGGATTCACCGACCGTGGCCAGTCCTGGAAGGACGTTCTTGCGGGCGACTTCGACGCGCAGGGTCGGTTGCCCGTCAACGTTGACGGTGGTCTGAAGTCGTTCGGGCATCCGGTGGGTGCGAGCGGCCTTCGCATGCTCTACGAGGCCTGGCTGCAGCTCCGAGGTGCCGCGGGGGAGAGGCAGCTGGCGGACCCGCGGACGGCACTCACCCACAACCTCGGCGGCCGGCCGGGTGGGTGCGTGTCGTTCGTGTCCGTGGTTGGCAACGAACGAGGATGAGCCGTCGCGGCGCATCGGGGCCTTGTCCGCTACCGTTATTTAATCTATATTCAATTATATGAACGACGTAGATGCTCCTACCCGCGCTCTGCTCGAGGGCCTGTATGTCGCCCTGGCCGGGGGAGACCGGCCCGGAATCGAGAAAGCTGTGGCCGACGACTTTGTCGGCCACCTGACGCCTGGGCTTCCCCACGGCATCGGCGGAGTCCATGCCGGCCGAGACGCGATGATCCGCGACGGGTGGTTCGCGATCGGCGCCCGCTGGCGAGTCCGTGCCAACCCGGAGACCTTCACGGCTCTTGCCGATGGCCGGATACAGGTACAGGGCACATATCGCGGCAGCGGGCGTGGGTACGACGGTACCTCGTTCGAGGCGTGGTTCATCCACCAGTGGGAGGTGCGCGACGGTCAGGTCGTGGGCCTGACGCAGCTGACCGACTCTGCGGCCTTCGTTCGCGGGCTCGGCGGATCGGACGTCGAGGGACTCCGGCGCATCGACCTCAACGTCGCCGATGGCGTCGCGACTCTCTCTCTGGCTCGCGCGGATGCGCGCAACGCCATCGACCAGCGGCTGGCCGACGAGCTCCTCGTGGCGGTCGTGCGGATCGCCGCGGATACCAGCGTGCGCGCCGTGCTCATCTGCGGCGAGGGCCCGGACCTGACCGTCGGTGGCGACATCAGTTACTTCACAGAGCATGCAGGCGACGATCTCGGAGCGACGTTGCGCCGCATGACGACGCCTTTCCACCTCGCGTTCCAGGTGCTCGCCACGCTCGACAAGCCGATCGTGACAGTCGCCCAGGGAGCCGTCGCCGGTGGCGGGCTCGGCCTGGTCTATGCCGCCGACATCGTTGTCGCGGCCGAGGATGCCCGCTTCGTCACCGCCTTCGCGTCGATCGGGCTGAGTGGCGATGGCGGCGGCACCTGGCATCTCCCGCGCCGGATCGGCCCGGCCCGCGCCGCCCGCGCCTACCTTCTCAACGACCCGATCCCGGCGCACGATGCGCTCGACTGGGGCCTGGTGGCCGAGGTCGTCGCTGCCGGCGATGCCCGGGCGAGAGGGGAGGACGTCGCACGCCGCCTCGCCTCAGGGCCGACGCGAGCGTACGCGCAGATGCGCTCCCTGCTGCGCGAGTCATGGGACCGCAGCCTCCCCGGTCAGCTGAATGCCGAGGTCGAGGCACTTGCCGCGACCGCCGGCACCGCCGACGCCCGTGGCGCCATCGACGCCTTCATTGCCAAGAAGCGCCCCACCTTCCAAGGAGTTTGACCGTGCCCGGACTGATCCGTGACAGCGACGACCACAGCGCCATCCGCGAGAGCGTCGCCAAGATCTGCGCGCGCTATCCGCAGTCGTACTTCCTCGAGAAGTCACGAAACAACGAGGACATCGCCGAGCTCTGGGCCGAGGTCGGCCGAGCCGGTCTGCTCGGCGTCCACCTGCCCGAGGAGTACGGCGGCGGAGGCTGCGGCATGCGGGAGGCTGTGGTCGTCGTCGAGACCCTGGCCGCACATGGCATGCCCATGCTCGTCTGGGTGATCTCGCCCGCGATGATCGGGTCGATACTCGCGGCGTACGGCTCCGAGGAGCTCAAGCAGGAGTGGCTGCCCCACATCGCGTCCGGCACGAAGAAGGTGGCCTTCGGGCTGACAGAGCCGGACGCCGGGTCCAACAGTCACGAGGTTGCGACCATCGCGCACCGCGATGGTGAGGGCTGGCGCATCAGTGGCTCGAAGTACTACATCTCCGCCGTCGACCAGGCCGACGCGATCCTGCTCGTCACACGCGATGCTGACCTCTCGACGCCCGAGAAGAAGCGCCTGTCGATCTTCATGGTGCCGACCGACGCACCCGGGTTGACCTACCAGAAGATCGACA
>JALZDD010000531.1 GCA_030862715.1 Actinomycetota bacterium
CGGTCCGTGATGTCTGTCGCGGCCTGAGCCGGGACAACTGCGAGCGAGACGGCGGCGAGGGCCAGGGCCACCGCGGCGAACGGCCGCAGCAGACGGGACGTATCCAGCATGGGGCATGTTAGCGCTAACTTCGGGCCCGACGGACGACCAGATGGCTGATGCCCGCCGCACCGCGCGGCTCAGGTAGCAGCCACGGAAGGCTTGACCGCGAGCACCGGGCAGGTGGCGTCGAGCAGGATCCGCTGGGCGGTGCTGCCGAAGACCAGCTTGCCGACCGGCGTCCGCACGCGCAGGCCCAGGACGACCAGGCGCGCGTCGAGCCGCTGGGAGACCTGGATGACGGTGTCGCTGGGGTCCCCCAGGTCTCCGCGCTCGACGTCGACCCGCCCGGCGAGCTCCGGCCACCGACCTTCGAGCTCCTCGACGTCGGGGACCCGCTCGCCACGCACGGCGGGCACGATGACCACGGCCTCTCCCTCTCGGGACTCGGCGACCGCGGCCGTGACGGCGGCGTGTCCGGGCGGGGTGTCGGCGTAGGCGACGACGATGGTCATCGGCGTTCCTTTCGGTGGTGATTGGACGGGCGGGAGGGCGACGTGGTCACTGCAGCAGGCCCATCGGCAGGTCGACCGGGAGCAGGGACGGCAGTGCCAGCAGCACGGCGCCCAGGACGAGGGTGTAGATGATGGCCGTACGTGGCCGGGTACGGGCTGCGTACAGGAGGAACACCGGGGTGAACACCAGGGTCGCCGCCAGGTAGCCGCCGAGCATGACGAGGACCAGGAACCCGGCCATCGCGACAAAGGTGCGCATGGCGATCACCAGGTCGTGACGCCGAGCCAGGGCCCGGGCGCCGACCGCGTGGTCCACACGGGCGGCGACCATCGTGGCACCGGACCCACCCGTGGGCTCGAGGCTGTCATCGACTGTGTCGCGCCGGGTGACCTTCCTTGCGCGCAGCTCCTGCCAGGTCAGGATGAGTGCCGCGGCCAGGCCGCCGACGGCCACGAGTCGCGGCATCAGCGCGGCCTCTGCGGAGAAGGACCCACTCACCCACAGCGCGCCGGCGAAGACCGGCACCGCGACGACGGCGACGGCGAGAGACCAGGGCGTACGTGCCAGCGAACCCTCGAGCTCGTCGCTGTCCTTGTCATCGCTCTCGTGCTCGTCCCGGTGGCCGTCGTCGGCAGCCCCCGAGGCCCGCCGAAGCCGCTTGATCAGGGACCACGCCAGCGGCACGATCAGCAGCGCGGCGAAGACGAGCACGCCGGGTCGAGCGACCCAGGAGGCACCGTCGTACAGGCTCGCGGTCAGGTAGTAGTAGCGCTCCATCGGGATGGCCAGGACGAAGCCGATCAGGAACGGAGCCCGCGGCATCCCGGTGGCCTTGAGGAAGAAGCCGACCACGCCGAGCGCGACCATCACCCACAGGTCGCCGAGCTGGCCACCCTCCTGGAACGCGCCCAGGAGCATCACCACGAGGAGACCGGGCCCGAGCACGGCGAAGGGCACCTTGGTGAGCTTGGCGAGCGAGCCGGTGGCCAGGAAGCAGAGGAACGCTCCGGCGACGGAGGCGATCGCGAACGCCCACACGATCAGGTACATGAGGTCGAGATGGTCGGTGACGATCGCCGGCCCCGGCTGGATGCCGTACGTCAGCAGCATCCCGAGCAGCATCGCCGACGGCACGCCGCCGGGGATGCCGAAGAGGAAGGTCGGGATCAGGTCGCCGGCCTCGACGGAGTTGTTGGCGCTCTCGGGACCGACGATGCCGCGGGGGTCGCCCTTGCCGAACTTCCGCTTGTCCTTGGCGGTGGCGACCGCCTGTCCGTACGCGAGCCAGGTGCCGGCGGTGGCGCCGACGCCAGGCAGCACACCGGCCCAGATGCCGATCAGCGCACCTCGGATGACATGAGTCCAGTGGGTCAGCCACTCGCGGATGCCGGATCCCCAGCCGCCGGTGAGCTCCACCGGCTTCTCGGTGACTCGTCGCTGCCCCACCCGGCTGGCGATCTCGGCGAGCCCGAACACGCCCAGCGCGACCGCGACCAGGGAGATGCCGTCGCTGAGGAACAGCGACCCGAAGGAGAACCGCTCCTCGGCGGTCGTGGGCGAGGTGCCGACGAGGCCGAGCAGGAGTCCGAGCAGGCCGGCGGTCAGGCCCTTGACGACGTTGCCGCGCGAGAGCACGGCGGCGAGCGAGACCCCGAGGATGGTCAGCATGAACAGCTCCGGGCTACCGAAGGACAGCACCAGGGGCCGGGCCAGCGGAATGGCGAGTGTGAGCCCGACCGCCCCGATCAGGCCGCCGGCCATCGAGGAGAGGAAGGCGAGCGACAGAGCTCGTTTGGCCTGTCCTTGCCGTGCCATCGAGTAGCCGTCGAGCATCGTCACGCTGGCCGAGGCGGAGCCGGGTGCGCCGAGCAGGACGGCGGCGACCGTGTCGGAGGTGTGCACCACGGCCAGTGCTCCGATGAGCATCGCGAGCGCGGGTTCGGGCTCCATGCCGAACGTGATCGGGAGGAGGATCGCCACCGCACCGGTGCCACCGAGACCCGGGATCAGGCCGATGACCAGACCGGCCACCACGCCGACGGCGAGCATCATGAGGAGCGAGGGATCGGCCAGGGAGGCCAGGGCCGAGAAGGCTGCGTCAGTCATGTCTCTGCCCTCAGTCGATCGTGATGTCGTAGTCGGTCTCGAGCAGCTCGAGGACGTCCTCGCGGACGCTCTCGTCCACCTGGTACGCCTCTCCGATCCGCTCGGGGAGGTCGGGTGAGGCGTCGAGCGGATAGCCACCGAGCACCTCGGCGGCGGACTTCTGGAACGCGGGATCGGCACCCATGTCATCGGCCGTCGAGCGCAGCAGCTCGACCGCCTCCTCAGGTGTGTCCTCGGGCACCCAGAGTGCCTTCTGGTAGGTGTAGGTCAGCGCCAGGATGGCGCGGTAGGTCTCCAGCGCCTCGGGATCCGGCTGCTTGCCATGGAGCTTCTCGTACGCCTCGACGACGGTCGGCAGGTCCGGGAAGTTGGGATCGCGCACGATCTCCCCGTCCTCGTTCACCTGCCCGAGCGAGAAGAGCGGCACCGCGGTGCCATCCTCGACCAGTGGCTCGACTGCCGGCTCGTACGACGAGGTCGTCTGGTAGTCGATGTCGACCTCGCCGCGCTGGAGCGCGAGATTGACCGGCCCGCGGCCCTCGAAGCCGAAGGTCGAGTCGATGTCGGCGGAGAGCAGGTCGAAGGCCAGCATCGTCGTGAGGTCGAGGCTGGTCGCCGCGATGCCACCGAAGATGAGCGGCTTGTCGCGGTCGACGAGGTCCTCGATGCCGTGCACCCCGGCTCCGGTCCGGGCGTAGACGACCGCGCCGGTGCCGTTGGCCAGGATGGGACGGAGGTCGTTGAAGTCGTAGCGCACCGACGGCATGTCGAGGAGGTAGGGCACCACCGTCGAGGCGGTGCTGACCAGCACCTCGGTGCCGTCGGTCTTCGCCGAGGTCATGAAGTGGTTGGTGCCGAGGATCCCCTCGCCACCGTCGTCGTTGACCGGAGCCAGGCCCGGGGAGCCGGGCACCGCCTCGGTCAGCTCGGCTCCGACGAACCGGGCCCAGGTGTCCGTGCCGCCGCCCTCGGCCAGCGGGATCATCATCTCGACGGTCTCACCCGAGTAGTCGCCGTCGGCCGTGGAGGCGGCCGGGTTCAGGAAGTCGCCGCCCAGGACAGAGACGCCCACCGCCAGCGCGGTGAAGCCGGCGAGGACGGCTCCGGCGAGTCGTGGAGTCGGCGCAGGCCGCTCCGGCGGGTCCTGCGTCGGGCCGGCATCCTCGTCTGCGGTCGTGGCCACGTCCTCTTCGTTGACGTGCTGGGTCATGAGTTCCTCCAGGTGAAGCGAGCCTCACACGGGCATGCCGTGTCAAGGGGTCGGATGGTCAAGCCGATGCGGACGGCAGCAGCGGCGGGTCCGGCAGCACGACGGATCCGTGGGCGAGACGGCGATAGGTGCGTACGACGCCGACGACGGGGACGCCGTTGTGCTCCTCGGCGAAGGTGCTCACGCTGCCCGCGGGCGTTCCGAGCCGCAGGCCGGGGGCGGGCCGCCCCGCCGGGACGAGGTCGTGGACCACCGTGCCGGGGGCGTCGGCGGCCAGGGTCAGCGCCACCGAGCCGGTCACCGGCACCGCCGGGTGGAAGCGCCCCATCGACAGCATGCGGACGGTCAGGTCGGTGCTCTCCTCGCTCGCCGGATCGGGAGCGGAGACGAGCGCGAGCTTCGGGACGGCCCGGGCGACGGCATCGGGAGTCGGGGCGAGTCCCATCAGGACACCAGCTTCCCGGCGTACGGCATCGAGGCGGGCCAGAAGGCCGGGCACCAGGTCGAGCTCGGCGATGTCCTCGTCACCGCGCACACCGAAGTCGGCGGCGTTGGCCGCGACGACCGGAGCGCCAGCGTCGATGAGCGTTACGGTCACGCCGCCGGCTGCATCCGGCAGAGCATCACGCTGATGACCCGTCGGGAAGAGCCGTCCGGTGCTCCGGCCCGCCGGGTCGACGAAGCCCATCCGCACCGGGGCGCCGAGGAAGGGGACGCCGGGGATGGTCTCGGAGGCGTCCTCGTCGAGTACGCCTCCCGGGGTCGGCACGCGTTGCACGATGAGCTGGTCGGTGTTGGTGTTGAGGACCCGGACGGCCGTCTCCGGCGCCCCGGTCCGCACCCATCCCTCGCGAATCGCGAACGACGCGACCACCGCGGAGCAGTTGCCGCAGTTGCTCCCCCAGTCGACCTTGGCCTCCTCGATGCCGACCTGGGCGAACGTGTACTCGACATCCACCTCGGGCGCCGCCGAGGGCGCGAGGATGACCGCCTTGCTCGTGGTGGACGTACCGCCGCCGACGCCATCGACCTGACGATGGTCAGGGCTGCCGTAGATCCGCAGCAGCACCTCGTCGACGGACAGGTCCGGGACCTGCAGGTCGTCGCGACGGAAGACCCAGCACTTGCTGGTGCCACCCCGCATCCAAGTCGCGGCGATCTCGCGCATATTGCCTCCTGGGCCGAGTCGTCCGGGCGTTCCGGACGCACTCAGACTGGAGCCGGGTGACGTGTAGCACAATCACGAATCTGAACATGACCATGTAGCAGAACTGCACGCTCAGTGGACGCGTCGCATCGCATCTCGGGACGAGGAGCAGCTGAAGCAGTGCTGCATGCCCCTTCATGGCCATGTAGCGCGACTTCATGCAGACTGGGGCAGTGCTCGACATCAAACGGCTGCAGATCCTGTTGGCGATCGTGGAGGAAGGATCCGTGACCAGCGCGGCCGCGGCGCTGGGCTACACACCTTCGGCGATCTCGCAGCAGCTACTCAGGCTCGAGCGCGAGGCCGGGCAGCCGCTCCTCGACCGCCACGCCCGGGGCATGACGCCGACGGACGCGGGCCTCGTGCTCGCCACCCACGCCCGCAAGGTCCTGCGCCAGCTGGCTGCTGCCGAGTCGGACCTCGCCGACATCGCCGGCGTACGTCGCGGCAGCGTCACCCTGGGGACCTTCCCCACCATCGGCAGCTCGTTCCTGCCCCTGGCCGTCCGCCGCTACCGCGAGCTCTACCCCAACATCGCGCTGACCATCCACAGCGGCCGCGAGGACGATCTCGTGCGCATGCTGGAGGAGGGCAAGGTCGCCATGTCCCTGCTGTGGGACTACGCCTGGGAGCGGGTCGACAACGACGACCTGGTGCTGACCGAGCTCTTCACCGACCCCACCGTGCTCGTCGTCGGCGCCACCCACCGCCTGGCGCGGCGGCGTACGGTCCGGATGGCCGACCTCGCCGACGAGCCCTGGATCATCCGCGCGGGAGGACACCCGGTCGTCGAGGTGCTCCAGCGTAGCGCCGTCGCCGCGGGATTCACGCCGACCATCGCCTTCCAGGCCAACGACTACCAGGAGGCCCAGGCCATGGTCAGCGTCGGACTGGGCATCGCGCTCGCCCCGAGAACGGCCACCGTCAACCAGCATCCCGACGTACGCGTCATCTCCCTGGGCGACACCGCTCCCCCGCGGCGCATCCTCGCCGCCCAACGGACGGGCCGGGTCCGAAGCGCTGCCGAGCTCGCCCTGCACGACGTGCTCGTGGAGACCTCGTCGACCTACTCCTGATCAGCCACCCAGAGGCCGCAGGCCGATCTCGGTCAGTCGCCGACCTCGGCGCCGGAGCAGGTCATGGAAGGCGGCAGCGAGGGTCGACGGACGGCGGTCGAGCCAGCAGGCACCGATGTGACGTACGGCCTCCGGGTTCGTCAACGGCACCTCGACACAGCCCGCGGCGCCGTGCGGGTCGCGGGGTGCCAAGGCTCACACCGAGGCCGGCCGAGACCAGCCCCCGCAGCGTGGCGAGGTCGTCGCCCTCGAAGCCGATCGTGGGCGTGACACCGCTGGCCTGAGCGAGATCCTCGAGCAGCGTACGCATCCCATAGCCGCGCTTCATGCAGATGAACGTCTCCGCGGCGGCCTCCTCGAAGCTCACCCGGGCACGTGTCGACAGGCGGTGGCCGGTCGGTACGACCAGGACCAGCGGCTCGGTGTGCAGCCGCCACTGGCGCATGCCGGAGCTCTCCTCGAGCGGCGAGATCAGCGCGATCTCGGCGGTGCCGTCGGTGACCACCTCCAGGCACCGCGGACGCGAGGTCTGGATCAGGTCGACGGACGTGCCGGGGTGCTCCTGGAGGAACGCCTTGACCAGCGCTGGCACGACCCGCTCGCCGAGCGTGCTCTGGAACGCGAGGGCGATCCGTCCGCGGGCACCTGACTCCTGGGCCTGCACCGCCTCGATGCCCGCCGTGGCCGCAGCGACCGCGGCGGCGGCGTGCGGGGCCAGCGCCTCCCCCGCCCTGGTGAGCCGCAGACCTCGCCCGTGCCGCTCGACCACGTCCACGCCGAGCTCGCGACCGAGGCGCGCGAGCATGCGGCTCACCGTGGGCTGCGGCATCTGCAGCAAGTCGGCGGCGGCGAGCGTCTGACCCGTCTCCGCCAGGGCGGCGAGGGCCGGGAGCATCGGCAGGACGTTTCGTGCGGCGGCATCCACAGCCAACATGGTATGCGGATCAGCATTCTTCACGCATCACCAATGCATTGGACGCACGGTTTCCGGCTTCATAGCGTGATAAGGGTGAGCGAGCAGGCAGCGACTGACCCGGGACATCGACGCGTGCTGATCGCCCTGGTCGCGATCGGGATGACGACGTTCGTCCAGCTCTACTACCCCCAGGCCCTGATCCCCGCGATCAGCCGCGACTTCGCGGTCGACGCCTCACAGGCCGCCCTGACCGTCTCCGGAGCCACGATCGGGCTCGCCGTCGCGGCGCTCGGCTGGTCGTGGATCGCCGACCGGATCGGCCGAGCAAGGGCGATGACGATCGCCATCGCCGCTGCGGCTGCCATCGGGCTGGCGCTCCCGCTCGTGACGTCGTTCCCCGTCCTCGTCCTCCTCCGCGTCGCACAGGGCATCGCCCTGGGCGGGACTCCGGCGCTCGCCCTCGCCTACCTCAGCGAGCAGGTCAGCCGACGCGACGCGATGGCCGCGGGCGCGACGTACATCTCCGGGACGGTCGTCGGCGGCCTGGTCGGACGGCTGATCGCCGCGCCGATCGCCGGCGTGAGCGACTGGCGCGTGGCGGCTCTCGTGGCCGGAGGCGTCAGCGCGCTCGGCGCCGCCGTCGCGGTCATCACCCTCCCGCGCGAGCGCCGCGGCCGCCCCACAGCAGCACAGCCACGACCGGTCGGCGTGTGGCCCGGGATGCTCGCCAACCTCACCAACCCCGGCCAGCTCGCCCTCTACGCGCAGGCGTTCTTCCTCATGGGCGCGCAGGTGGCGGTCTTCAACTACCTCGGCTACCGACTCGAGCTGGAGCCGTTCGCCCTGCCACCGGCCCTGACCGCGGTGATCTTCCTGGCCAGCCTCTCCGGTGCCGTCTCGGCCCGCCTCGCGGCCACGCTCGCCGGACGCTTCGGCCGCAGACGCGTACTCCTCGCCTCATCGCTGACCATGGTCGCCGGAGCCGCATTGACGATCCCCGACCGCCTGCCCTCGGTGCTGATCGGACTGCTGCTGTTCACGACGGCCTACTTCTCGGCGCACTCGATCGCGTCCGGCTGGGTCGGCCCGACGGCCACGAGCGGGGTCGCGCAGGCCACCTCGCTTTACACGCTGTTCTACTACGCGGGCTCCAGCCTCTTCGGCTGGCTCGGCGGCCTCGCCTTCGCGGCCGGCTGGACCGGCACCGCGAGCATGGTCATCGCGATCACCCTGATCGCCTTCGCCGCCGCACGCACGCTCCTGCCCCAGCCGAACGTCGCGTCCATCATCGGGCGTCCACGCGGTGGGTGATCCGCCCGCTGGAGACGGTGAGCTGGATCGGTGCGGTGGCGAGCTCGTCGGCGGGCGCCTCGACCGGGTCCACGACGAACGCGGTCAGGTCGGCCCGGTGCCCAACGGCGACCCTTCCGCTCGTGCGTTCGGTCCCGTCGGCCAGCGCGGCGTGGGTGGTCATCCCCTCGAGGGCCATCAGCCCGGTGAGGGCCTGGTCGGGAGTGACCGGCTCGTCGGCCGACCCCGGTCGGCGGCGCAACTGTGCGAAGGCGAGCACCTCGCGGGCGTCGTACGACGCGATCGGCCAGTCCGAGCCCAGCACCAGGGTTCCACCGGCGTCACGTACGTCCCGGCATGGCCAGGCGCGCGCGGCCCGCTCGGGTCCCAGTC
>JALZDD010000540.1 GCA_030862715.1 Actinomycetota bacterium
GTGCCACTCTTTACCTTCCGCAGAGGTCGAGGAGGACGTACGTGGCGATGCCGGGCAGCACTTGAAGGCGCGCGGGCGCCGCGCAGACGGGGGTGACCACCGAGCCGTACGAGCCGTCGATGGTGCCGGAGCGCGTCGTCGTTCCCGCGGGGGAGTCGGTGACGGCGGTGATCGACTGGCAGGCGATGTCCACCGCGAACGACCCCGACGTCACCACCGATCTCCGGGTGACCGCGCTACCCGGCGGCAAGCCGGTCACCGTCGCGGTCAGCTGGCCGGGCGCGCCGAGCGATCTCGACATTCTCGACGGGGCCGAGGTGCGGATCAGTCCCTGGGCTCAGGCGCTCCGGGCTGACCCGGCGATGACGGCTGAGCGCCGCCATCGCCGGGTCGGAGCGGGTCAGCGGATGGTGCTGGTGGCCGCTGAGGTCGCGGTCTTGGTGTAGTAGCCGGCCTTGCGGCCGGTCACTCGGACGCGGATGCGGTCATTGCGGTCGACGGACCGAAGGCGGTACGTCTTCCCGGTGGCACCCGAGATGGCGACACCGTTGCGCAGCCACTGGTAGGAGAACGTGATCCCCGATGGCTTCCAGGTGCCTGGGTAGGCGGTGAGCAGATAGCCGACCCTGCGGGTGCCGCCGATGGTCGGCGTGGCCGCGGTGAGATAGCCGGCCGCGATCCTCGCGGTCGCGGCGCTCGCCCGGACTCCCGGATTGGCGGCGGGCCAGGACGAGGAGTACGCCGTCACCCGGACCCGGATCTCCTTGGTGTGGTCGGAGCCGGTGAGCTTGTACGTCGATGCCGTGGCGCCCGAGATGGCGACGCCGTTGCGCAGCCACTGATACTTCACCGTCGTGGCGGTCGGGCTCCAGGAGCCCTTCGTCGCGGTCAGCGTGTAGCCGACGCGCGCGGAGCCGCTGATCGTCGGCGGCGCGGTGCTCGCGACCGTCTGCGGGTTGCAGGTGTAGAGCTCGAGCCCGTCGACGAACCAGCCGAGGAACGAGTACTCGCTGTCGCCACGTACGACCCACTGGAACTGGACGGTCTTGCCGGCAAAGGAGGACAGGTCGACGCGGGAGCTGATCCACCCGTTGGAGTCGCCGCCGAAGCCGGTCAGCGGCCTGGAGGAATTGTTGAGCAGCAGCTTCTGCTTCGGTCCGTTCACCCACGCCGAGGACGGGATGGCGGTCGCGACCCCGTTGACCAGCAGGCGCGCCTCGCCGCCGTCGTAGTACTCCGGCGCCGGGTAGGCCGGGTCGCTGCCGGGGTACCACTCGAAGAGGTACCAGTGGCTGAACCGCAGATAGGTCCGTTTGCCGGTCGGCACCTGGATGCCGGCCGTCGTCAGGCCGCTGGAGGTCGGGTCGCCGTCCTTCGCAGGATTGGGGTTCTTGCCGAAGTCGGAGCCGTTCCCGTCGCGGTCGTTGGCGGGGATGCCCAGCGCTGCGTCGGGCGCCTGGTTCCACAGGACACCGCGGCTGAGCGACGGGTTCGCCATCGCGGCCTTGCCGGTGCTCCCGGCGGGGCAGGTGTTCGGTGCTTCCGCGGGCCGGGTCGCGCCCGCCTTGGTGGGCGACTTGGCCAGCTCGGTCGCGTCGGTGGCGAGGTTGACCTGGGCGCAGTCGTCCAGGGTGAAGCCGGCGGTGCCGGCGGCCACCAGCGCGGAACAGCCGTTGGCCAGCGTACGGCGCAGGTCTGCGTACTGGCTTCCGGAGACGAGGTGCTGGATCGCGTAGAGGTACAGCGTCGCTGTCTTCTGCAGGGTCGGGTCGCCGCCGTCGATGCCGGTGACGGTGCGACCGTTGAAGGTGCCGCCCTGGGAGATGAGGTACGCCGTCTTGTTGCCGACGCCGCTGTTGGTGTGCACCCCGCCGCCGTCGGCGTAGTAGGTGAGGTCGTCGGCATCCCACAGCGAGCTGGTCATCCGGTCGGGCTGACTGTGGGTCGTCGGGTTGGCGAGGTCGCGGATCGCGCCGAAGGAGGAGTCCTCGCCGACGCGCCAGTCGGTCGGGGAGTCGCCGGGAGTCGCGTAGCGGTGGTCGACGATCTCGCCCATGATGTCGGCCATCGACTCGTTGATGGCGCCCGACTCGTACCAGTAGAAGAGGTTCGAGCTGTTCTCGATCACGCCGTGGGTCAGCTCGTGACCGACGATGTCGTCGACGACCAGGCCCTGGCCGAGGTAGATCTGCTCACCGTTCCAGAACGCGTTGTCCATCGGGCACGGCGGCGTGTAGCCCGGCTCTGTCAGCTCGCAGTAGCGGGTCGTGGCGGTGACCGCCTTGCCGGTGGCGCCGCTGGACCAGCCGATCTCGTCGGTCAGGTCCAGCCCGAGGGAGGCGTAGAAGTCGGAGGTCGCGCCGAGCATGTCGTACGCCTTGTCGACGTCGGCGATCCCGGAAGGCGCATCGCCCTCGCGCCGCCTCACCGTGGTGCTCGTCTCCGCGCAGCCGTTCGCCGCTGCGCGGACGTTGGCGTTGTCGCAGATGCGGCGGTTGGCGTGGGTGATCTCGTTGATGTGCATGAGTACGCCGCCGGTGCCGGCGTGGACGAGCACGGTCTCACGGATGGTGGAGCCGTTGGTCACCGAGAACCGGAAGACGCTGGTCTCGCCAATCTCCGGCCCGCGGACCAGATCGTGGTCGTAGAGCCAGGTGCCTTCGTCGCTCACGGTGAGGCCGGTGGCCCCGTGGTTGGACTTCGCGACCACGGCCTTGGCCGCTGCCTTGGCCTTCGCGCGCATGGACTCGTCCGGCTGGGTGACCTCGGCGACCGTGGCGTCGGAGAGGTTGGTGGTCGCGGAGGTGAGGCCGCGGTCCTTGTCCAGCCCGATGACCACCTCGCCGCCGAGGACCGGGAGGTCGGCGACGTACTGCTCGAACCTGGTCACCGACCCGCCGCCGACGGCCTTGCTGGTCGTCGTCTCGCGCAGATCCGTCTTGTCGGTGCCCAACGCCTTGCCGGCGCGGTCGA